>JADJTG010000017.1:0-300000 GCA_016711285.1 Sphingobacteriales bacterium | reverse complement strand
ACGATGACGGTGAATGTAAATAATCAGACACTCCCGGCGTTTTCACCGATTGCGGCGATTTGTTCGGGCGGCAGCATTACCTTACCTACGACCTCAACGAATAGTATAGGCGGGCAGTTGGAGTCCTGCGGTGAACAATACAGCTACGACAACCTATACCTTCACCCCAAGTGCGGGACAATGTGCGAGTACAGCGACTTTGACGGTGACAGTGAATGCCCCTGTCACACCTACGTTCAGTCCGATCGCTGCGATTTGTTCAGGCGGTTCATTTACCTTGCCGACGAGTTCAACAAATAGTATTAAGGGCAGTTGGAGTCCTGCGGTAAATAACACGGCTACAACGACTTATACATTCACCCCAAGTGCGGGACAATGTGCGACTACGGCGACTTTGACGGTGAATGTAAATAATCAGACACTCCCGACGTTCAGTCCGATCGCGGCGATCTGTTCGGGTGGTAGTATCACCTTACCTGCTACCTCAACGAACAGCATAGGAGGCAGTTGGAGTCCTGCGGTGAACAACACGGCTACAACGATTTATACCTTCACCCCAAGTGCGGGACAATGTGCGAATACGGCGACCTTGACGGTGACAGTGAATGCCCCTGTCACCCCTACGTTCAGTCCGATCGCGGCGATTTGTTCAGGCGGTTCATTTACCTTGCCGACGAGTTCTACCAATAGTATTAATGGCAGTTGGAGTCCTGCGGTGAACAATACAGCGACGACAACCTATACATTCACCCCGAGTGCGGGACAATGTGCGAATACAGCGACCTTGACGGTGACAGTGAACAATGCAACGACCCCTACATTCAGTCCGATCGCGGCGATTTGTTCGGGTGGTAGTATCACCTTACCTGCTACCTCAACGAATAGTATAGGTGGTAGTTGGAGTCCTGCGGTGAACAATACGGCTACAACGACTTATACCTTCACCCCAAGTGCGGGACAATGTGCGACCACAGCGACTTTGACGGTGACGGTGAACAATGAAACGACCCCTACGTTTTCAGTCCGATAGCGGCGATTTGTTCGGGTGGTAGTATTACTTTACCTACGACCTCAACAAACAGTATCGGAGGCAGTTGGAGTCCTGCGGTGAACAATACGGCTACAACGACTTATACCTTCACCCCAAGTGCGGGACAATGTGCGACCACAGCAACTTTGACGGTGACTGTAAACAATGCAACAACCCCTACGTTCAGTCCGATCGCGGCGATTTGTTCGGGTGGTAGTATCACCTTACCTGCTACCTCAACAAACAGCATAGGGGGTAGTTGGAGTCCTGCGGTGAACAATACGGCTACAACGACTTATACCTTTACCCCGAGTGCGGGACAATGTGCGACCACAGCGACCTTGACGGTGACGGTGAACAATCAGACGACCCCTACATTCAGTCCGATTGCGGCGATTTGTTCGGGTGGCAGTATTACCTTACCGACGACCTCAACAAACAGTATAGGAGGTAGTTGGAGTCCTGTGGTGAACACTACGGCAACGACGACTTATACCTTTACGCCGAGTGCGGGACAATGCGCGACCACAGCGACCTTGACGGTGAATGTAAACAATCAAACGACCCCTACATTCTCACCGATTGCGGCGATTTGTTCGGGTGGCAGCATTACCTTACCGACGACCTCAACAAACAGTATAGGAGGTAGTTGGAGTCCTGTGGTGAACACTACGGCAACGACGACTTATACCTTTACGCCGAGTGCGGGACAATGCGCGACTACGGCGACTTTGACGGTGACAGTAAACAATGCAACAACCCCTACATTCACCCGATCGCAGCGATTTGTTCGGGTGGTAGTATTACTTTACCGACGACCTCAACGAATAGTATAGGAGGTAGTTGGAGCCCTGCGGTGAACAATACGGCTACAACGACTTATACTTTCACCCCAAGTGCGGGACAATGTGTGAGTACAGCGACCTTGACGGTGACTGTAAACAATGCAACGACTCCTACGTTCAGTCCGATTGCGGCGATTTGTTCAGGCGGCAGCATTACCTTACCGACGACCTCAACAAATAGTATAGGAGGCAGTTGGAGTCCTGCGGTGAACAACACAGCAACAACAACCTATACTTTTACCCCTGCTGCGGGACAATGCGCGAATACAGCAACTTTAACGGTGACGGTGAATGCCCCTGTTACACCTACGTTCTCACCGATTGCGGCGATTTGTTCGGGTGGTAGTATTACCTTACCTACGACTTCAACGAACAGCATAGGAGGCAGTTGGAGTCCTGCGGTGAACAATACAGCAACGACAACCTATACTTTTACCCCTGGTGCGGGACAATGCGCGAGTACAGCGACGATGACGGTGACAGTGAATGTACAACCGCCCCCTCCGAGTGGTTTAGCCTGTTATGAAACGGCCACCCTCAATGCAAGCACCTGTGCTTGGGAGGTGAGCGGTGTTGAGCCACCTGCTCCGACGAATTTGGCCTGTTATGAAACGGCTACTTTTGATGGGGTTGCTTGTGTGTGGGTTGTGAGCGGCGTTCCACCGATATGCGATGACAACGATTGTGGTACACAAGACAGCTACAATACAACAACTTGTGCTTGTGTGCATACTCCGATACCACCGCCGAATTGCGATGACAACGATTGCAGTACGCAGGACAGCTACGATACAACAACTTGTGCCTGTGTGCATACGCCGATCCCACCACCGAATTGCGATGACAACGATTGCGGTACACAAGACAGCTACAACACGGCTAGCTGCACCTGTGAGCATACTCCGGTTCCGCCGCCGATATGCGATGACAATGATTGCAGCACCGATGACAGCTATGACAGCATTACGTGTCAATGCGTTTATACACCCAATGGTTTGAGTATTTTACCGGTGTTTACTGCACTTTCGCCGATCTGTTCGGGCGGCAACATTACGTTACCGACTACCTCAACAAACAGCATAGGAGGCAGTTGGAGTCCTGCGGTGAATAACACAGCGACCACGACTTATACCTTCACGCCGAGTGGTGGACAATGTGCGAGTACGGCGACCTTGACGGTGACGGTGAACAATCAAACGCCCCCTACGTTTTCACCGATTGCTGCAATTTGTTCGGGTGGTAGTATTACTTTACCGACTACTTCAACGAATGGCATCGGGGGCAGCTGGATTCCTGCGGTGAACAATACCGCTACGACGACTTATACGTTTACCCCGAGTGGGGGGCAATGCGCGAGTACGTCAGCGATGACGGTGGTGATTCAAAATGCAGTTGTTCCACAGTTCAGTATAGAGAATACGTATTGCAACGGAGCGGCGACGGACTTGTTGCCTTCGGTATCGGACAATGGAATAACGGGAGTCTGGAGTCCGGGCGCGATATCGAACAGCAGTTCGGGTAGTTATACCTTCACGCCACAGGCGAACAATTGTGCGTTGCCCTATATATTAGATGTGACGATTACGTCGGGAGCCGTGCCGGAGTTTTCTCTGACAGACAGCTATTGTTCGGGCGAAGTGGTAGCTGTGCTGCCTTCGGTATCGGACAACGGAATAGCGGGTACTTGGGTACCGGGAGTGATTTCGAATACGGCGAGTTTTGATTATACGTTTACTCCTGCTGCAGGGGTATGCGGTCAGCCCTATATCCTGAGTGTAACGGTGAGTCCTGCGGTGACACCGACGTTTACGCCGATAGATCCTTTGTGCAGCAGTTCGGGGTATTGGTGTTGCGGTCACATCGAACAACGGAGTGACGGGGACGTGGAGTCCTGCGAGTATCAATCCGGGCTACGCTAACTCCCCTGTCATTGCCACCTTCACTCCGAGCAGCAATCCTTGTGCGCAAAGCACTACAATGACCATAGAAATTACCGATGTCGTGACGGCGAGTTTCACGGATTTTCCAAATTTATGTCCGGGCGATGCGGTATTTACGCTACCGATCATCTCTTCCAATGGGGTTGTTGGGAGTTGGGCACCGACGAGTGTGAATCCATCTACGATGCCGCCAGTGGTGAATGCGATGTTTACACCGGCGGGAGCCTGTGCCCAGAGTTTGGTGGTACCGATCGCATTGGGGATAGAGGGCTGTACGAATCCGACGGCAGAGAATTACAATCCGAATGCGAGTTGTGAAGACGGTTCGTGTATCTTTATCTGTCCGGATCCGGGCTGCGATGATGGTCAATGTTCAAACGGCGCAGAGTGGTGGAATGCTACTTTGTGTGTATGTATGCCCGGAGAACCCGTTATTCCGGCGAATTGTGATGACGGGAACTGTTACAACGGCTTGGAGGTTTGGGATGATATGAGTTGTTCCTGTTTGGCGGGCGAACCTCCGGTGATACCGAATTGCAACGACAATATCTGTAGTACATTAGATGTATATGATCCATTTATATGTGAATGTACGCACGAGTTCATAGACCCGCCGAGTTGTGATGACGGTGATTGCAATACTTTGGACAGCTATATAGCGTCACAATGTACCTGTGTGCATACGGTCATCGTTCCATTGTGCAATGACGGGGACTGTACGACCGAAGACACCTACGATGCGCAGATTTGCCTATGCATCAATACGCCAATCCTTCCTCCGAGTTGCGATGACGGGGATTGTCAGACGGCAGACAGCTACAACTCATCTATCTGTGAATGCGAACACGAACCGATCGCATTGCCGGTATGCGATGACAATTTGTGCAGCACGACAGACACCTACGACAGTGCGAGCTGTTCTTGTGTGTTTACGCCAATACCGCCTCCGAGTTGTGATGACGGTGATTGTCAGACGGCAGATGTGTATAACTTTTTGACTTGCGAATGTGAGTACAGTGCTATAGAGCCGGGAGCCTGCGATGACAACAATTGCGGAACAGCGGACAGCTATGATGAGGGACAGTGTCAGTGTGTGAACACGCCGATACCTCCGCCGAATTGTGATGATGGAGATTGCAGCACGGCAGACAGCTACAACAGTTTGACTTGTACCTGTGAGAATACGCCGATATCGCCACCAAATTGTGATGACAATGACTGCGGGACAGCAGACAGTTACGATGCGGCTACGTGCAGTTGCAGCCATAGCATCATACCTCCGCCGAATTGTGATGACGGAGATTGCAGCACGGCAGACAGCTACAATAGTTTGACCTGTACCTGTGTGCATACGCCGATATCGCCACCAAATTGTGATGACGGAGATTGCGGGACGACAGACAGCTACGATGCGGCTACGTGCAGTTGCAGCCATACCATCATACCTCCGCCGAATTGTGATGACAATAACTGTAATACAGCAGATGTTTATAATACGCAAACGTGTCAGTGTGAGCACAATGCGATAACACCGGGAGCTTGCGAGGACAATGATTGCAGCACGGCGGACAGCTATGATGCAGCTGCGTGTGCCTGTGTACATACGCCGATACCGCCATTGGTTTGCGATGACGGGGATTGTAATACAGCCGACAGCTACGACAGCAATACGTGTAGCTGTATCTACCTCCCTGTACTGCCACCAAATTGCGATGATGGGGATTGCGGCACGATAGACAGCTACAACAGCAGCACTTGCAGTTGCGAGCACACGGCAGTAAATCCGGGCAGTTGTGATGACGGGGATTGCGGGACGGCAGACAGTTACGACAGCAGTCTGTGTGCGTGTGTAAACACGCTCATACCGCCGCCGAATTGTGATGACGGGGACTGCCAGACAGCGGACAGCTACGATGGTGCTACTTGCAGTTGTATAAATACTTTGATACCGCCACCGGATTGCAATGATAATGATTGCAACACGGCAGATGTGTATAATACCCAGACTTGCGCCTGTGAAAATAACCCGATAACACAGGGAGCTTGTGATGATCAGGATTGCACGACAGCAGACAGTTATGATGTGGCGGCTTGTGCCTGTGTAAACACCCCAATACCGCCGCCAAGTTGTGATGACAATGATTGCAATACGGCAGACAGCTACGACAGTGGGACTTGTACTTGTGTAAACACGCCAATACCACCACCAAGTTGTGATGACAATGATTGCCAGACGGCGGATAGCTACGACAGTGCTACTTGTACTTGTGTAAACACCCAAATACCGCCACCGGATTGTGATGACAATGATTGTAATACGGCAGACAGCTATGACAGTACAACCTGTACTTGTGTAAACACCCAAATACCGCCACCGGATTGTGATGACAATGATTGCAACACGGCAGATGTGTATAATATACAGACTTGTGTCTGTGAGCACAACCCGATAACACCGGGTGCTTGTGATGATGGGAACTGCGGCACGGCGGACAGCTATGATGCAGTGCTTTGTGAATGTGTAAACACGCCGATACCGCCACCGGATTGCGATGACAATGATTGCAACACGGCAGACAGCTATGATGCGGCTACTTGCAGTTGTATAAACACGCTGCTACCGCCACCGGATTGTGATGACAATGATTGCAACACGGCAGATGTGTATAATATACAGACTTGTGTCTGTGAGCACAACCCGATAACACCGGGAGCTTGTGATGATGGGAACTGCGGCACAGCGGACAGCTATGATGCGGTGCTATGTGAATGTGTAAACACCCAAATACCGCCACCGGATTGCGATGACAATAACTGCAACACGGCAGACAGCTACGACAGCACGACCTGTACCTGCGTAAATAGTTTGATACCTCCGCCAAGTTGTGATGATAACGACTGTGGCACTGCGGACAGCTATGACGACAATACTTGTACCTGCGAGCATACGCCGATAGCGGTTCCTGATTGTGATGACAATGATTGCACGACAGCAGACAGCTACGACAGCAACACCTGTATCTGTGTACACACGGTGGTTTCGGGTCAGCCGAATGCGGGGATCAACAGCAGTGGGGAGCATTGCATAGAGTCGGGCGAAGTGAGTTTGTTGGCGTTGATGGACGGCACCCCTGACAGTGGGGGCGTATGGACGGACGGCAGTGGCGCGGTGGTGAGCGGTTTGTTCACGGCGGCGGCAGTGGGGAGCTACAATTTTACCTATACCTTGACAGACGGGGATTGCAGCGATGTGGCGCAATTGAGCCTGACGGTGATGCAATGCAACAATATAGCACCGGAGATACCGGAGTTATATATACCGACTGCTTTTAGTCCGAATGGTGATGGAGTGAATGATGTATGGCAGTTGAGTGACAAGAAGGATATTGCGAAGATCCACGTATCGGTGTTCAACCGTTGGGGGAATGAGGTATATGAGAGCGATGAGATAGACTTTCAGTGGGACGGATTTTACAAAGACACCGAACAGGAAATGGAGGTTTATACTTTTTATATTGAAGTTACTTTTGATGACGGAAGTGATAAATTCTACAAAGGAAACCTCACTTTAGTGCGTTAAACTGCTTTATTACTGTGAATAAAAAAGGCTCTTTCAATAAAGAAAGAGCCTTTTTCTATTTTAAAACTTCATTTATAATCTGTATTATATTTTAGATAAAAACTAAGTAGAGCAGTACCTGAAAACCTGAATTTATTTCGTAGTGAAACTTGTACCAAAATATTTTACGCTTGTTTCAATACTTTTCATAAACTTCAAATAATTTCTTGGAGGCTAATGAGGCAAAACTTGTTTATGGTGAATATCTAAAATATTACGCAAACTTGCTTTTACAATACTTCCCATACTGCTACATTGTAAAAAAGAATCATTTTGATAAAAACCGGCCAACTCTTTTTTGAGTTGTTGCACTTTGTCCGGCTCTGAAAGGTCAATTTCGAGGGCACACATTTCCAATTCTTGTAAGCGTACCTGTGATTTACGGCAGCGTACAGCTATCATACTTTGCTCTTCGCGCTGATATTGCAGGATAGTGGCTTCATTCAGGTGTTTTTCGCATAATTCGGCGAAGGGGCGATTTTCTTTAAAAAAACGCGGCATATATACTTCTTTTTGACCTTCGTAGGACTGCTGGTCGAAGTCTATGGAACGAATGCGGTATTGTACATCGTCAAAATCGGGCGTAATATCTATTACAAAATTGTAGGCTCGCATATCGCCCAGTAAGCGCACCAAGCATCGCTCATTGAATTTTACAAATTCTTTTGCCAGACGCACCTGATTGGTTTCGGGGTGATTCAGGTAATTACTGATAAACATATCGCCCGGAATACCGGCTATGTGTTCCTCTATAAGGGTGTTGTTTTGTACCAAATAAGCGATGCGGTTGGGAGATAAAACATGTTCCAGTTCTAAGCCGTAAATACGGGAGGCATCGGCAGTTTTTACATAAAAATAATCATAATTATCGTTGTATTGATTGACAATGCGCACACGAAAAGGATTGGAATTTCCGAAAGTACAATAATCTACACGCGCTACTTGCAGGTGTTTCATCACCGAAGTGTCGCCTTCGGTACGCAGCAAAGCATAGATATGGGTAAGCTCAGGAAAAATTTCTTTGCGGTCGTTGGGAGCATATTGCACACTCTCCCACAGCGTGTCGTTGCCGTGGCGGTCGAGGAGTGGGCGGGCGTATTCAAAGCGGCGCAAATCGGAGTAATCCAAATGAATATTGTTTTCTTCGCGGTTGTTTTTTCTGAGATACGAGCGCAAATATTTTCCGATGGGATAAGTTTTTTTCTTTTTACTGATAATGGACATATTAAATTATATTGTATTTTTATTATTGATAACCAATTTTTTATATAAAAAATAAATAAAATTTATTGAATGTATGATTTAAAATTACTTGTTTTGTTTTTCGGCATACAGCACAAAATTATGCACACTTTTTAAAATGCGGCTTTGGGGGAAAATTTTGGAAAAGCAAGTATCAAAAAAATCCTGAGCTTGTTGGCGAAAGGCGGGCTGGTGGCTTACCATATTCCAAAACAACAAGCCATTGGGCTGTAGTCGCTCGGAGAGGGCTGCTACAAAACTGTGTTGTAAAAATTGCGGCGGTGTGAGCAATTCCTTAAAAATATCAAAACAGATAAAATCATAAGCACTCTGTTCTTGCAATACCCAAGAATAAGCATCGGCGCATATAAAATTTGTTTTTTGCAACAATGGCAGGGGCATATAGCGTTGTGCCCACTGAATAATGGAAGTGTTGTTTTCTATGGCATCGTAGCAGTGTGCAGTTTGTTGGTATTTTTTTTCCAACAGATAAGGAACGCTTCCCAAACCTGCCCCCAAAATACAGGCTTTTTGTACGCGCTGCGGGACGATGGCTGCCGCCGCAAAAGCGGTATCAAAGGTGGTGTAGAGGTCTTCGAAAGAATAAGTGGCGGCACCGCTGTCTAAGCGCAAACGCCCCCGACTTACATATAAAGAAAGTGTTTCGGAGGTGGTAGTATCTGTGTGTTGCCGGAGCAAAATATCTCCTATATAGCTGGCATATTTTGCCAACAAAGGCACGCGATAATGTAAAGCAGCAGATGACAATTTTTTATTTGTTTTATATCGGTATCAAAAATGTGGAATGGCTTATCAATCAGGCAATGAATATTTTTATTTCAAAAAAAATAATGAATGATTTTATGATTTAATTTATTGAAAATCAATTTATTGTGTTGTAGTATTTATTGCCGGAGATAGCTGCGAAATGCTAAAAAACACATCAAAGATAAGGTGTAATTACATACATTTTGTGCCAAAATGCTTTACTTTGCAAATATCATTTTTTATTTATGTTATCAAAAGCACGCATACAGGCTGTCAGGGCTTTGCATCAAAAAAAGGAACGACAACAGCAAAAATGTTTTATTGCCGAAGGCGATAAATTAGTACGCGATTTATTGGAATCCGATTTTTTGCATATCCGCGAGTTGTATGCGCTGCCCGAGTGGTGCTCGCAATATGCTGCCCTTGCCGCACAACTCCCTTTGCAGCAGATAACGGCGGCGGAGTTGGAGCGTATTTCGGCATTACAAAGCCCCAACCAAGTGTTGGCGGTGGTGGATATGCCTCGTATTCAGGTGCAAGCATCGCTTTTGCGCCGCAGTGTTTGTTTTGTACTCGACCATATCCAAGATCCGGGCAATTTGGGCACTATCATTCGTATATCCGATTGGTTCGGAATGCCTTATATATTTTGTATTAACGATTGTGTAGAAGCCTATAATCCCAAAACCGTGCAATCCACCATGGGGTCGCTGGCTCGTGTGCCTGTAATTGAAACTACTGCATCGGCACTCCGCCAACAGTTTTCTGATATTGCGTGGTGGGGGGCAGTGCTGGAGGGTGAGCCTTTGCGCACTCTGGCGTGGCAAAAGCCTTTGTTTTTAGTTGTTGGCAATGAGTCTAAGGGAATATCGCAGGAGGTAATGAATTTGTTACAACGGCGTATTACCATAGAAAGGAGCGGAGCAGCAGAATCGCTCAATGCTGCCATTGCCGCAGGAATTATAGCGTTTGCGGCAGCAGGTTAAAAAAAATGAAAACGGCAGCCTTCAAAGCTGCCGTTTTGCCGAATTATATAAAAGAATGGAACTGCCGAACAAATGAAACTCATGGGGTAAATTTTATTTTTCTTTTTAATGTTTCAATTTACCGTGCTTTGTTTTTTTTATATCATACATCTAAAAAAAACATCAATGTACAATAATTTTAGTACTGCCGGTTTTGCCGTACATATCTACTACTTTGATTAGATAAACACCCGAATTAGACGGTGCAGACATATTAAAGGAAACCGTTGTGTTGTTGATGTTTGTTTCTGTAGGTGTTATGGTTTGGCTATATATTAAAGCACCCTCACCGCTATACATCAGCACTGTTAATTGGCTGGAAGAAATAGTTCCGGATACTGTAACGATAAAGTTATTGCCCACCGTCATTACGTTAGGCTGTGCCGTTACTATTACGTTGCCGTCTAATAAAATTTCATCTACAGTAGCTATTCTGCCCGCTTCTGACAGTGCTGTAGAAATATTAATTGAACTGTTTTGTGCCTGCATACCCAAACCCATCAAAAATAGTGGCAGACAAACATAAAAAAATAATTTCATTGTTGTTAAAGATGAGAATAATATTGAGAATAAAAAAGTATTGTATTGTTGTTACAAAGATACATCAATATCTTTGTATATATAATTGAAAATTTTATTAAATGTCATTTTTACACAAAAATGACATTTAATATTCTAACATCAATAGCCGTTGAATATCCTTTATTTCGCCGTATATCACTAAAATATCATTGGATTCTAAACGCATGTCGGCGGAAGCCACCCCCATTACTTTTTGTTCTTTCTTTTTGATACCGATAATATTGCTTTGTTCAACCGTTTTGATGATGGTCAGGATAATAAGGTTGTATTTGTTGCGAAATTGTACTTCTTCAATAGTTTGTCCTACATAACGTTGTGGCACAATGGCTTCTATAATATTATAATGCTCCGACAGGCTGAAAGAATCCACGACACCTTTCATATTTAATTTTTTTGCGTGTCGTTCGGCAGATTCTTCTTCGGGGTGTATAATTTCATCTACTTGCATCGCCTCCAATACTGTTTGTTGCAGTGGAGAGATAGCGCGTGCTACCAATTTTTTTACTCCATTTTGCCGCATCAGTGCAGTGGTCATAATAGAAGCTCCTATATCTTCGCCAATAGCGACAATCACGGAGTCGGCTTCTCGGAGTGGCAGCATTGTTACGGCATTGGCATCGGTAGAGTTGAGGCATACTGTTTGTGTAACCACCTCTTTCATTGCTTCTACTTTTTCTACCCGCAAATCTACTCCTATCACTTCGTGCCCCAACTCTGTAAGTTTTACAGCCAAAGAGCCGCCAAAGCTGCCCAAGCCGAATATCACATATTTCATATTAAGTAATGCTGAATTGTTAATTGTAAAATTAAAATAATTGTGTTTTTATAGCCTCTTAATAGGTATAATAAACTTGTTGTTTTCTTTTTTTTGAACTTGATAGCCTTCCATTGTTTTTTAAAATGTTGATAAAATATTTGTAATCAATATTTTATATTATAAAAACGGCTGATTTAATACAAACATTCATTTGAAGAACAATGGAATTAAATTTTATGATAACGTAAAAAAGTACACTTCAATAGCTGCTGCAAAGTAAAGGTGATTTTTGATAAGAAACGTTAAAATTCAATATTAAAACGGAAAATTTGTAATTTTGCAACAGAATTTTTTTTAAAAATATGAAGCGTTTATTAATTCGTTGGATAATGCTCGTTGTTGTAGTATTTTGGCATACTGCATCATTATTGGCACAATGCCCAATGTGCAAAGCTGCTGCCGAGAGCAATCTCAAAGAAGGCGGCAAACATGCGCTGGGCTTGAATGCCGGCATATTGTATTTGGCAGCAGCTCCTTATTTGCTCATAGGCTTATTGGGCTGGTGGTGGTGGCGCAAAAACCGCCATACCGACAAAGACGAGGTGGTGCGCGAATCCTGATTGACACTCGTCTTATGATGATGATGTCGCCGCCGCTAGATGCTGCCGAACACAACACCGCCGAACAACTATACCGCGAAGCTCTTTTTGCTTTGTTGCGGCACGAACCTTTTTTTGGAGAATGGCTCATTGGAATTCGGCACGAATTTACGGCTGTGGCGGCGGCTGAACTCCATTTCTACGAACAACAACAGGCGGCGTTTCTTTTGCGGTTGCACCTCCCTACTTGGCTCCACATTACTCCCGAACAGCGTAGTGGATTATTAAAACACCAATTAGTACACATCGCTTTACAGCACCCTTTTCGTGCGGTGCATTTTGCCGATACTTTCATTTTTAATCTTGCTGCCGATTTGGTCGCTAATCAATATCTTAATTCCTCTCAATTGTTGCCTTCTGCTTTTACGCTGGCTTCTGTGACACAAATAGGATTGCCGCCTTTCCAAAGCATTGACTTTTATTACAACGAACTACAAAAATACCGCCATTTGTTGCCGCCCGCCGCACTGTATGTACAAGCCGCCGCACAGCATACCGATTGGCAGCTTCAGCAAACGACACTTGCGGCAGCAACACAATGGCAGACGCAGCAATATCTTCAACGACATATTACGGTATATCAAAAAAATTACGGAAAATTGCCGGCGGGCGTGGAGCGTTGGCAAAGCGAATTGCAACAAATGGCTCTGGTAACTCCTGTTACTGCACCTGTGAACTGGAAAAAAATGCTGCAACATTTTGTGTGGCAGAGTGGCTTGCACAGTACTTTACATACCAACAACCAACGCCTGTCAAAACGCTACGGCACTGCTCCGGCATTGCAAGTGCGCTCACAACAAAAATTGGCAGTAGCCATAGATACCTCAGCAAGTATCGGCAGCGAAGAATTTAATGTTTTTTGGGGAGCTTTGCAGCAATTGTGGCGGCAATACGGCGATTTTTATTTATTGGAATTTGATGCCATAGTACAACGCTGTTCTTTGTATAAAGGAAAAAAGCCGCTTTCGCTCAAAGGTGGCGGCGGCACATCTTTTGACCCTTTGCTTCAATATGCCAATGAGCATTTGCATACAAGAGCATTACTCATTTTTACAGATGGTATAGCTCCGCCCCCTCAATGGCATAGCAGAGCAGCACTCTATTGGCTCATTTCGGCGCAGGGTATTCAGCCTCACAGCGAAGCGTGGCACTATTTAAAAGGCAGAAAAGCATCGTTAAATGATAACAGCGAAAAATAAGTACTCATAATTGCTTAACATAGAGGCTTATTCAAACTTTTGGTACAAAAAAAATAACAACTTTATTCACTTGTTTGGCTCAGTTTTTTCTATTATCCTTATTAAAAATTTGGAATGATAAGATGTTGTTGAAATGATGAAAAAAAAACGGATTTTAACCTACGCCTTCTATCGGCTAAAAAAAACTCACTGAATTTTGAGCAGAGAAACTACTGTCTGCCTGCTTCAAATGCTTGCTTTATGCAACATTTGTTTTGTATCGCAGCATATACTTTTGGGTATATTTCTAATAAGTTTAAATCACTTTTCAAAAACTTGTAATTAATCGCTATCTTCGCAACTCTAAAAAAAATTGCTGCGGATAGTGCCGCTTCTTTGATTTCTTTTCTTTTGCATGCAAACAACAGCCACTCTTTCTCTTCATCAGCGTCTTTTACAGCAACAAAGCACTGTGGCACTTATCGGATTAGGTTATGTAGGATTGCCTTTGGCATTGGCTTTTGCCAAAAAAATGAAAGTAATAGGCTTCGATATCAACGAGCAGCGCATTGCTTTGCTCAAACAACACATTGACCCCAGCAAAGAATTAGAAAAAGAGGAGTTTGAAGGCTGCGATATTGTATTTACGGCAAATACTGATGAGTTGCGTGCGGCATCGCTGTATGTGGTGGCAGTGCCTACTCCGGTGGACAGCCACAAAACCCCCGATTTGCGCCCCCTCAAAAGTGCCAGTAAAACAGTGGGAAAGGTACTCAAAAAAGGCGATTATGTAGTATTTGAATCAACGGTATATCCGGGCTGCACCGAAGAAGATTGTGTGCCTTTGCTGGAGCAATATTCGGGGTTGCAGGCGGGCAGAGATTTTAAATATGGCTATTCGCCGGAGCGCATCAACCCGGGCGATAAAGAGCATACCCTCAGTACCATTACCAAAGTGGTGTCGGGCTGTGATGCCGAAGCCTTGGAACAAATCGCACTGATATACGAAGAAATTATCACGGCGGGGGTGCATCGCGCTTCTTCGGTGAAGGTAGCCGAAGCCAGCAAAATTATAGAAAATACCCAACGCGACCTCAATATTGCTCTGATGAACGAATTGGCGTTGATTTTTGACCGTATGCACATTGATACGCAGGAGGTGATAGCCGCAGCAGCTACCAAGTGGAACTTCGCCCGTTTTTCGCCCGGCTTGGTCGGTGGGCATTGCATTGGTGTAGATCCTTATTATCTCACCTACAAAGCCATTGAATTGGGCTACGAGCCGGAAGTGATTTTAAGCGGCAGGCGCATCAATGACGAAATGAGTTCCTACATTACCAAAAAATCCATACAACTCATCATCAGGGCGGGAAAATATGTGAGCCACGCCAAAGTATTGATAATGGGAGCTACTTTTAAAGAAAATGTAAGCGATATACGCAACTCAAAAGTGGCGGATTTGGTAAAAGAACTGGAAAGTTTTTCGTTGCAGGTAGATGTCACCGATCCTTTTGCTTCTTCGGAAGAGTTGCAGCACGAGTATGGTTTCAGCCTTGCAGAGCAAATTGCCGACAACTACGATTGTGTCATTGTTGCCGTTAATCACCGCCCTTATTTGTCGCTGAACGAAGCTTATTTTGAAAATATCCTTTCCAAAGACGGCGTATTGATAGATGTGAAAGGTATTTACAAAGGCAATATCCACAGGCTCACTTATTGGAGTTTGTGATGATGAAATGAAAAACGCCGTGCTATTGGCAATAAATCATTGAAAATAAAAAATATTGGAGTATTCTGCTCTAACTAAAAATAATACTTTCAGAAATACCGACGGCTTAGGGTAACTCTACATATTGAGCGTCCATATTCCACCATTTTCCTGTATCTTCATCAAGTTGAAGGGACAGCAATGTATTCATGAAAAGTATATTTTCTATACCTTCGTATAAATTTTTTCCTACATAAAAACAATACTCTCCTATCTTATACACTCTACCTTCAGCATCACAACAAACATAATAACCATCGGGTAAATAAAGACCCAAAGGATATAATTTCCTACCTATAATAGATTGATAATATGGGTAGGTATTGTCGCCTGTTAATTCACTTTCACCCAACTCAGGGTATAGTATCAGTTCGTTAACGACTTCTGTATAATCCTGTTTTTCGCAATACCCTTCAATATCGCCATATTCCTGTAGGAAATCTATAATAGTTGAAGGATAATCGCTATAGGGGAGTTTTAAATCAGCAATAGGGATTTTTCTACTAGCTTGCCAGCCCATTTGTATGAGTAATGATTTTGCTTCATTTGAAAATTCCATAATATTTATTGTATGTACTTGACAGGCGTAAAATAGAGTGTTTTGAAACAACTATAAAACCTATCAGATTTAAAACCAACTTATTTGCTGCATATTCATTATATATGTACCGCGCCCTTCAGTCGGTGGTGTTTTTACTGCAA
The DNA here is from genome assembly GCA_016711285.1 of Sphingobacteriales bacterium. NCBI lineage: Bacteria > Pseudomonadati > Bacteroidota > Sphingobacteriia > Sphingobacteriales > Sphingobacteriales bacterium. The sequence goes on along the minus strand of JADJTG010000017.1, from coordinate 283,885 downwards.
TTTTGCGCCCTGCTCTATCCAGCAGCGCAGTTGTTTGCGCTCGCCTTCGGTGATATTGGTTTTGTTGTTGGGCGGCATTGTTTTGGTCAGTACCACGCGCTGCAAAATCAAATCTTTCTTTTTCATGATGTCTTCGGGTGTATCATATACTACGCCGTTGGGCGGACTTTTGTAAATATCATCGGTGGGCTGAGAGGAGTGGCACGATATACAGCGTTGTTGTACAATTTCGTTTACTTGCGCAAAAGCCACCTCCTCATCGCAGGCTTCGGGATTCAGAGGAGGGGCAGTTACCAAAGCGGCACCCAAAAGCACCAACACCGACAGTGGCAATACCCAAGTGGAACTTTGTTTTTTTTCTTTTAGGTTGAGATAATGTTTTACGCCCGCCGTACCCACTGTTATCAGCAGCAGCGACAGCCAGGGATACTCATAACCGAAAGTGCTGGGAAAATGGTTGCTAATCATCACAAACAGCACAGGCAGTGTGAAATAATTGTTGTGCAAAGAGCGCAAACCGGCGTGCTTGCCCAAAGCGGGGTTTAGCGGAACATCGGCTTTGGCGGCGCGTACCATTTCTTTTTGAGAGGGTATGATGACAAAAAATACATTTGCCGCCATAATAGTACCCAGCAAAGCCCCAAAATGAATAAAAGCCGCCCGTGCACTGAATATTTGTGTGTAGAAATAAGCAAAACCGCAAATAATAAGAAAACCTGCCGCTATAAAAAGATAGGTCTGCTTCAACAAAGCCGACTTACATAAAGAATCATACAGCAGCCAGCCGATTATAAAAGAGATAATGCCTGCGCCGATACCACGCCACGCCGCTATATCCAATACATTTTTATCTAAAAGCAGCGCATCGGCATTGAAATAATAAACCACTATCAGCAAACTGAATCCGGTGAGCCAAGTAAAATAGGCTTCGTACTTGAACCAATGCAGATGTTTGGGCAATACTTTGGGCGCAGTTTTGTATTTTTCTAAATAATAAAAGCCGCCGCCGTGTACTGCCCACAAATCGCCTGCCAGCTCATCGCGGATATTTTCGGTGCGGTTGAGGGCATTTTCCAAAAACACAAAATAAAAAGAAGCACCTATCCACGCAATACCAAAAGTAATGTGCATCAGCCGAATGACGATATTGAGCCACTCGCGCAGATGGCTCTCCCATGCTGTGCCTGCCACCACAAGATAAATGCCGAGCGTGAGCACCAAACACACCGCCACAATAGCAGCGTAAAGCATATTCAGGGCGGTATGCACCGGCTCCAAATCTTCTTCGCTGCTTCCTTTTTTGGTTTCTTCGCCGATAAAAGCCGCCAAACGGTGGGTTTTCATTACCAACAACAGTAATATCAGCAATACCAAAAGCAGCACTGCAGCAATAAAGTAATTCATGTTAAGATTTTTTTTCAAAAATGCGCAAACGGCTTACGCCGCCATCGGGATAAATATTGAGGCGCACATGGCTGAATATTTTGTTGGTATCGGAAAGTTGTGTACTTTGAAAGGTATGAACGGCATCGGCACTTAATTTCTGACGCTCTAATAATACCTGCCACACACAATTATCGTTCAGTACGGCGGCATCATCGCTTGCAAAGGTTGCTTCTATCATACAGGAATCGGGATAATTTCCTTTAAAATGCGCTGTATCTACCACAATTTCTCCTATTTTTCCGGCTTTTGCTAATTTTATCACCACCCAGTCGCGGTTGTTGGGCGTGCGATTGCGCTTGGTTTCCCAACCATCGCCCATATTAGCACCGCGATTCGGCATCAATAAATTGCCCATTGCACTGAAAAACATATCGTTGCAGGCGAGGGCTTGTGCGCCGTTGATGGCGGCAGCCAAATCTGTTTTTTCATCGCTGCGCACCGCGTTCCAGTTTTTGTGTACCGTTCCATACACGCGCAAACGCGCCACGCCGCCATCGGGGTAAATGTGGAGGCGGATATGTGTGAAAATATCTTTGTTGTTACATTCGTAGAAATTTTGAGAACCTGCATCTAAGTGCGATTTGGGTAAAATTTCAGTCCATTGCACTTGTTCCCAGTCTTCGGTAGTGAAGTCGGCGGGTAAGTTGGCGGCTTCTATGGAAGCGTGCGGCGGGTGGTTGCCTAAAAAGAAATTGGTATCTATGTCAAAACCGGCGATGCTCCCCGAAGTAGCTAATTGCAGCACGCACCAGTCGTGTCCGGGGGTGCGTTTGCGGCGGCTTTCCCAACCGTCCATCCATTTGCCGCGGTCGGTGTATTTGTCGGTAATAAAAATACCTCTGCCACTTCGGATAAGATTTTCTTTTTCGGCAAAAAAATCATCGGTGGCATACAATACTTTTCCGCCTAATTTTTCTGCTGCCAAATCGCTGAGTTGGGCAAAGGGCGGTGCTGTTTTTATCGTTTCTTTTACGTTGTGATGAGCCATTTTCCGGCAGTGTTTTTATCTGAATAAAAATTGTTGTGTTGAGCAGAATTATGATCAATCCATTTTCCGTTTATACAGCATTTTTGAACTTTTCCGTATAAATGTTTGCCAAGATAAGGACTTATTTTGTGTTTGAAAAAGATGTGTTCGCTTTGTACTTCAAAATCTGCTTCGGGCTGCCATACCACTAAGTCGGCATCGCTGCCTACGGCGATATGCCCTTTTTGCGGAGCTATTCCTAAAAACCGAGCCGGCTGCGTGGTGAGTAGCGGAATAAACGCTTCTAATGTGAGCGTATTTCTGAGTGCTGTCCAGGCGGCGGGCAACAAAAATTGTACGCTGGCAATACCTCCCCAAGCGGCTTGCAGGTCGCCGTCGTCAATGTGTTTGATGGCGGGCGGGGCGGGGGAGTGGTCGCTGGCGACAAAATCAAGGCCACCGCTTTTGAGAGCCGCTTTGAGGAGTTCGTTATTGGCTTGCTCGCGGATAGGTGGCGCACATTTATAGCGCGTGTCGTGGTCGGGAATGGTTTCGGCGTTGAAAAAAATATAATGCGGGCAGGTTTCGGCGGTCAGCGGCAAGCCTTCTTGTTTGGCGGCGGCGATGAGGGGCAGTGCTTCGGCAGAAGCTACATGCACAATGTGGGTGCGGCAGCGGTAAGTGCGGCACAGGTCAATCATCAGGGCGATGGCTTTGTTTTCCCACGATTTGGGGCGGCTCGCCAAATAGCGGGCGTAGCTGTCGGGGGGCGCATCGGTGTAGGCGAGGGGGCTGTTGTCGGGAATTTCGCAATGGGCGAGCAGTGGTTTTTGATAACGTGCCAAAACAGGGGCAGCGCGGTGCAGGTCGGCGGCAGAAACATTTTCAAACTCATCAATGCCGGAATGTACCAAAAAACATTTGATGCCGAGAATATGGGGGTCTTGCAATAAATTTTCTATATCGGAAACGTTTTGCGGCACTAAGCCGCCGTAGAACCCGCAGTTTACATACATTTTTCCGAGCGATGCCTGTTTTTTGGCTTCCAAAGCTGCCACCGTAGTAGTAACGGGGCTGGAATTGAGCGGCATATCAATAAGTGTGGTGACACCGCCTGCCGCCGCCGCTTGTGTGGCAGTTACAAAACCTTCCCAGTCGCTTCTGCCCGGCTCATTGATGTGAACGTGGGCATCAATGCAGCCCGACATTATTACGGCATCGCCGCAGTCGGTGGCGTGGGGGAGTTTTTCGGAAGCAATGGCGACAATTTTACCTTCGCTGAGGGTGAGCGTGGCGGCTTGCAGTGTGCCGTTGATAAAACAACGGCGAGAGAAGAGGCTTTGCATGTTTTTGTTTTGGTACAAATATAAATTGCTATCCTTGCACATAAGGGCTTTTCTGAAAATATAAATTTTTATAATTGCAGCAAACGCTTTTTATGCAACTAAAATAAATAAAAAAACAAAAAAGCGAGTATCAACAGATGTTGATACCCGCTTGAGGTGATCCCGCTGGGATTCGAACCCAGGACCACTACATTAAAAGTGTAATGCTCTACCAGCTGAGCTACGGAATCTCCGTGAATTGCGGTGCAAAGTTACTGCTCTTTTACAAACATACAAGATTTTAAAAAATTTTTTTTGATTTTTTTTCATCATTATTATTCCAAAGTACCTTTGAAGGCTTGTTTTAACGCTGCTGTTGTTAAGTTTTTATCTACCTTTGCTACTCAAAAAAAATATTATTCGGTATGAACTTATTGCCTCTTCATGCACTGTCGCATCTTCGCAGCTACCCTGCTTCTGATGCTTTTTTTCTGATTGCCGGTCCTTGTGTGGTGGAAAGCAAAGATTTGATAATGGAAGTAGCCGAAAGGGTGCAAGCCATTACGCAGCGTCTTCAAATTCCTTATATTTTTAAAGCATCTTTCAAAAAAGCGAATCGCTCGCGTTTGGATTCTTTTACGGGCATCGGCGATGAAGAAGCCTTGAGTATGTTGCAAATGTTGCGCCGCCAACTGCAAGTGCCTGTGCTCACCGATATTCATACGGAGGGCGATGCCCTGCTCGCCAGTGCCTACGAAATAGATGTGTTGCAAATTCCGGCGTTTTTATGCCGCCAAACCGATTTGCTGTCGGCAGCGGCGCGCACCGGAAAAGTCGTTAATATCAAAAAAGGACAGTTTTTGTCGCCCGAAGCGATGCAGTTTGCCGTGCAAAAGGTGAAAGACGGCGGCAACGACAAGGTGTTGATTACCGAGCGCGGCACTACTTTCGGGTATCAGGATTTGGTGGTGGATTTTCGGGGAATTCCGACCATGCAGGCTTTTGCGCCGGTGGTGCTGGACTGTACCCACTCCCTCCAACAACCCAACCAAGTAAGCGGTGTGACGGGCGGTTTGCCGCGCCTCATCGAAACCATCGCCAAGGCGGGCATTGCCACCGGAGCCGACGGCTTATTTATTGAAACACACCCTAATCCCAAAGTTGCCAAATCAGATGGTGCCAATATGCTCCCTTTGGAGGCATTGGAGCCTTTGCTGGAAAAATTGCTCAAAGTGCGGGCGGCGGTGATGTAATTTGCGTATCATATTGTTTTTGTTATTTTTAACGAATAAGTCTGTTTCTATTTTAAATAAGCAGTCTATTCTTTTTTTATAAAAAATATTTTTCAATAGATAATTCCTACCTTTGCACCTTCAAAAATACATCTGTTATCTTTATACAATATGATCAGCACCACCAATATTACATTAGCCTACGGCAAAAGAGTTTTGTTTGATGAAGTCAATATCAATTTTACGCGCGGCAACTGCTACGGCGTTATCGGGGCGAATGGCGCGGGCAAAAGTACTTTCCTTAAAATTCTCAGTGGCGAAATAGAAGCCAATAAGGGTACGGTGAATATACAGCCCGGTGCGCGTATGAGTATTTTGAAACAAAACCAAAATGCCTTCGACAACCACAGCGTAATGGATACGGTGCTGATGGGCAATAAGGCTTTGTGGGACGTGCATAAGGAAAAAAACGACATTTACCTCAAACCCGACTTCGACGAAGCCGATGGCTTGCGTGCTGCCGAATTGGAGGGCGAATATGCCGAACTCGGCGGCTACACTGCCGAAAATGATGCGGCGCAACTGCTCAGTAATCTCCATATTCCCGAAAGCATGCACTACCAAAGTATGGCAGACCTCAACGGAAGCGACAAAGTGAAGGTTTTGCTGGCGCAGGCTCTTTTCGGTAATCCCGACATTTTGCTCCTCGATGAGCCTACCAACAACTTAGATGTGGATACCATACGCTGGCTCGAAGATTTTTTGGCGAGCTACGAAAATGTGGTGATAGTGGTGAGCCACGACCGGCACTTCCTCGATTCCGTTTGTACGCACATGGCTGATGTGGACAAAGGAAAAATTACCGTTTATACCTGGAAATTATACGTTTTGGTACGAGAGCAGCCAATTAGCGGCGCGGCAGGTGAGCGATAAAAACAAAAAAACCGAAGACAAACGCAAGGATTTGTTGGAGTTTATTGCGCGGTTTAGTGCCAACGCCTCCAAAAGCCGACAAGCTACTGCCCGCAAAAAAGCTTTGGAAAAATTGGTTATCGAAGATATTAAGCCCAGCAACCGCCGTTATCCGGGTATTATTTTTCGTCCGGAGCGTTCGGTGGGCAACCAGATTCTGAAAGTGAGCAGCCTGAGCAAAAAATTAGATGAAAAGGTATTGTTTTCTAATGTGGATTTTGATGTACACAGTGGCGACAAAATACTCTTTGTGAGCCAAGACCAATTGGCGTTGAGTGCTTTTTTGACATCATCAACGGCGAAGCCACCGCCGACACCGGCACTTACGAGTGGGGCACTACCATCACCAAAGCTTATTTGCCCAACGACAACCAAAAGTATTTCCAAACCGACCTCGATATTATGGATTGGCTGCGTCAGTTTGTGCCGCCTACCGTAAAAGATGCCGACGAAGATTTTATTCGCGGGTTTTTGGGTAAAATGTTGTTCAGTGGCGATGAATTGGCAAAAAAATCATCGGTATTGAGCGGGGGCGAAAAAGTGCGCTGTATGATTAGCCGTATGATGCTCCAGAACCCGAATGTGATTGTTTTGGACGAACCCACCAACCACTTGGATTTGGAAAGTATTGTGGCGTTCAATAATGGTGTTGTTGATTTTCCGGGTATTGTATTGATTGCCACGCACGATATTCAATTTGCCGACAGCACCGCTACCCGTATTATTGAGCTGTGCCCGAAAGGTATCATTGACCGTCTTTCTTCGTACAGAGATTATTTGGAAGATGAGCGTGTAGCAGCGGCGCGTGCGGCTTTGCAGTAAAAGAAAGATGAGGGAAAAAGAGAGCAATTAAAGTTATATTTAAACAAAAAAATGCCGACACCCTCGCAGGTGTCGGCATTTTTATATAAAAAAAACCTAAGCGTGTACGCTGATGCTCACTTCATCGCTCCACTGCCCTACGGGGTGGTCGTTTTGTACATAAATGGCTTTGTATTTCCACACACCGCCTTTGAGCGGCAGGGGGTGCGTATCTAAAAAATCGGGGCTGAGGTCGGTAGCTACATATTCGTAGCCTTTGCCTTCGCCGCGGTCGGCGTGTATTTGTATGCCCTGATGCCCCCCTTTTTTCCATTGCACCTCCGGCTGCCCGCCTGCGCCCAAGCGCAATTTGAGCAGAGGACGAAAATCGCTGCCGCCGCCGTCGCTGATTTGTGTGCCTTCCAAACCCAAATCGTTGCCATCGGCGATGGTATAGGCGATGTGGTTTTTGATGCGGCGACCAATGCTGGCGGCTCGCTTAAATACCCCCGGCACCACCACCGGCGGCGCACCCGAAGTAAGCGGCGGGGTGGGGGCAGGCGAAGCCGTAGCTCCCGATTCTATGCCATTGCGCAATTCATTTTTATACTCCACCACCTTGCGCACATACTCCTCTGCTTTGTTGCGGTAATCGAGCCAATAGGCAAACTGCAAAGAAGAGGCTTGCATGTCGCTCACTTCGGCAGCCGTAACACCATATTTGGCGGTGTAGCCATTGAGTTTTTGGGCGAAGTTTTTCAGCCACAAATCTTTTTCCGAATCGCTTTTCGGAATAAATGAGATTTTGCTCATGATCTTTGAAAAAATTTTTAAAAAAATGAAAAAATAAGGTTAATCAGGTGTAGGGTTAGTGGAAAATAACTCAACACTTCGCAAATAAACGCCATAAAATTAATTATATTGTGTTATAACGGTTACTTTTTATGTTTCAGATACTTTGCTTTCATTTATTTTTAGTTATCCGCACCCGCGAGGCATCGGCAAGCGAAAACTTATACCTGAAATCATAAAATTCAATCACAAGGAATGCCGCTCAAGCTCTGAGGAATGCCGCTCAAGCTCTGAGGAGCGCCGCTCAAGCTCTGAGGAGTGCTGCTCAAGCTCTGAGGAGCGCCGCTCAAGCTCTGAGGAGTGCTGCTCAAGCTCTGAGGAGCGCCGCTCAAGCTCTGAGGAGCGCCGCTCAAGCTCTGAGGAGCGCCGCTCAAGCTCTGAGGAATGCCGCTCAAGCTCTGAGGAGCGCCGCTCAAGCTCTGAGGAGCGCCGCTCAAGCTCTGAGGAGTGCCGCTCAAGCTCTGAGGAGCGCCGCTCAAGCTCTGAGGAGCGCTGCATTCTCCTTTTTGAGGCGGTAAGGGGGTGTAAAGAGCAGTTTTTAACTTTGACAAAGTTTCAAACTTTGTCAAAGTTGGAATGCTCAAGCTTTGAGGAGCGGCACTTAGCTATTAGTAAGAGAACAAATTTGAGAAAAAACCAACATCAGAGATATAAATATACTTATGAGTTGCGTATATTTGCCTATATTATATTGATATACGCAACTTTGTGCGTATATCTGAATGTTATGCACAATTATAAAAACGACACGACAAAAACTAAAATAAATGAAACTCTTAAAATTTAGAGCAACCAACGTACACGGCTATTTAAACTACAAAATAGACTTTCACGAACGATTGACTTTTTTAATTGGTATAAATGGTACGGGAAAAACTTCAGTACTGAAACTTATACTTGGACTAATTTCACCTTCTTTCAACTACATTAATAGCATTGACTTTGACGAAGTAGAGTTAATTTGCAATGAACCAAGTAAAGGACAAATTGTAATTACTGCGATTAAAAACAGTGAAAACAATGAAGTAAAGTTGATTCTAAAAATTAATGATGATGACCCATTAGAAGGAGTATTCAATCGAATAAGTCAAGTGCAATTAAATGAACTTGACAATGACGATTCTAACGAAAAAATGCGATTCATAATTGAAGCTTTTGACCGACACGAAGTTGTACAGGCAATTAAGAGTTTGACTACTCCATTATTTTTAGGACTTGACCGAAGAGTTTATGAAGGACAACAAATTGACAAAATGCGCCAATCCTTTTTATTTAGAAGAAGGTATAGGCATTATCCTCAAAACGACCCTCTCAACATAAGTTTAATGGAAATTCAAGAAGTTATTTATGACTATGTAAGAATTATTGCTTCTGAACAACCTAAAATAAACCAAGATTTTAAAAACAAAATTTTATTGCAATCCTTCCAATTCCTTGAAAGCCAAGAATTAAATATTGTTAAGGATTCTCGTGAATTAAAAGGAAAAAGAAAGGAAGCTATAGATGCTTTTGAGAATTTAAGAATTACAGGATTTACAGAACATATAAACAACTTTTTTGACCAATTAGAATCTACACTTAGAAATTTAACTGAAATTAAAGGAAAGAAAAAAGGAGATGAAATTGATATAGATAACATTCATATATTTCAAAAATGGTTTAATAATCAACCTCAATTAAAGAGAATCAACGAATTAATAACCTATAATCTTGCTTATCAAAAAGAATTAGACAAACTGTATGAACCTATTGAAAAAACAAAGCACATAATAAACAGCTTTTTTAGTGAAAGCAAGAAAGAACTTTTAATTGAACCACAAGGCGAATTAAAAGTAAAATTTAAAAATGATAAGATTGCCAATATTTACGAATTATCTTCAGGTGAAAAACAAATTGTAACAATGTTAGGACACTTGATTTATTTTGAAGAAAAATACAAAAACGAATCAGGTATTTTCATTATCGATGAACCAGAAGTTTCTCTTCATTTAGCTTGGCAAGAAATCTTCGTAGACTCAATATTAACTGCTAGTCCAAGAACTCAATTTATTCTAGCTACACATTCCCCTGCAATAATTGGAGACAATTCAGATTCATTATTCCAGGATTTAGCTGACTTAAATTAATACAGGTTATGTTAGAGTTTGGATATAAAGCGTTGAAGGCTTTGCCTAAGTTCTTTTCGTATAGAAACGATATCGACATATATACAGAAGACAAAGTTGCAGACAAAGAATTTTACAGAACTCTTTTCAAGAGAGTACTAGGTAATGATATAAAGATTAATGACGTAACACCTTTAGGGTGTAAAACTAATGTGTTAAACGCCTTTGATAGTCAAGATAAAACTGACCGAAGGAGAAAACTATATATTGTTGATGGCGATTTAGAGTTGATACTTGACACAAATAGAAAGTCTGCGGAAAATTTAATTGTATTAGATTCTTACTGCATAGAGAATTATCTAATAGATGAAATGGGCGGAATTGAGTTGATTTATTTTTCAAATGGAAGCGAGTCAAGGGATAATCTTAAAAACAAACTTAATTTCAGTAAATGGTTAGAATATAACGCCCCTTGTTTAATTGAGCTGTTTTTAAATTTTGCCATTTTAAGGAAATATGGCGGTGGTCCAATAATCAAAACTGCACACGATTTCTTAACTCAAAATGGTAAACAAACAATATTAGATAAAGACTCTGTAAGCCGATACTCACAAGACATAAAGTCTCAAATTATACAAAGACTTACTATTAATGGTATTGAAAACCCTGATGAAACATATTCCAATGACTACTCTCACCTATCAAATAAATGGAAAACGAATAATATGACATTATTAAGGATGGTTTCAGCAAAGAACTACTTATTACCCTTAATGCAATTTAGAATAAACTTCTGTATTGATAAAGGAAAAAGTTTAGTACCAAAGAATTTATTTAAACTATTTTTAGCTGACAAATGCGACACTCAAAGACTAAGTTTTATAAGAGAAAAAATATAATAACTGTGCCTAACAGCACCTACCCAAAAGTGGCGGTTCAGTGGTTAAATCAAGCTTTGTGCTTCTATCAAAGTTTGTGCTTGGCTGACAGTGAAGTGCTCCGAAATCCGCCACTTCGCCAAGCCCCAAAACGTTAGTGGTCAGCTTAAAAACGACCACGCAAAGACAGACAACAAAAATGGAAACAGTGATATTTTGTGGAATACAGGCAACAGGTAAAACAACTTTTTTTAAAGAGAAATTCTTTAAAACTCATATTCGTATTTCGCTTGACCAACTTAACACTCGAAACAAAGAACAGAAATTTATTGACACTTGTATAGCAACTCAACAGCGTTACGTTGTGGACAACACAAATCCGACAAAAGAAGAACGAGCAAAATACATTTCAGTTGCAAAGGAAAATAAGTTTAAAATTATCGGTTACTATTTTCAATCCAAAATAAGTGACGCATTAAACAGAAACAGTCAGCGTTCAGGAAAAGAAAACATACCTGATGTTGGAATAAAAGGAACTTTCAACAAGTTGGAAATTCCATCTTTTGACGAAGGTTTTGACGAGTTGTATTTTGTTGAAATTGAAAATAATGAATTTAAAATAACAGAATGGACAAATGAAATTTGATGACTTAGACGATAAAATGCGTGTATATGAAACTTCGCAAGACCGATGTGTTTTACCGAATATGTATATTGTTGCAAGAATTGACGGCAGAAGTTTTACAAGACTGACAAAAGACATTCATAAATTCAAAGCACCATTTGACGAAAAATTTCGTGACCTTATGGTTGAAACGGTAAAACACCTTATGAATTGTGGTTTTAACGTTATCTATGGATTTACAGAAAGTGATGAAATTTCACTGTTGTTTCATTATAACGAAACCGCATTTTCACGCAAGACAAGAAAATACATATCAATCTTAGCAGGAGAAGCAAGTGCAAAATTTTCTTTTCTACTTGGTGACATTGGTGCTTTTGATTGCAGACTTTCCGAACTTCCAAACAGACAACTTGTAGAAGATTATTTTAGGTGGAGAAATGAAGATGCTCATAGAAACGCTTTAAATGCTCATTGCTATTGGCGTCTAAGACAGGACAATTTTACTCAAAGTGAAGCAACTTCAAAAATTGAAGGAATGAGTATCGCAGACAAAAACGAACTTCTATTCCAGTATGGTATAAACTTTAACGAATTACCTAATTGGCAAAAACGCGGAATTGGTGTTTATTGGAAAGACACAAAAAAAGAAGGTTTTAATCCAAAGACCAACGAAAAGGTTTTAGTGGACAGACGAGAATTATTTACAGACTTTGAAATTCCAATGCGTGACGACTACAACCAATTTATAACAGAAATAATAGAAAGAAGTGAAAAGCCGAACCGCTAACAGCCGTTTTGCAAAAGCGGGGGGTCGTGCTTCTATGCCAGTGAAGTACTAAATTCAAGCTTTGTGCATCAAATGAACTTTTGTGCTAAAAAACCCCCACCTTCGCCAAGCCCCAAACCGTGAGCCGCCCCCTTAAAACAACACCGCAACAGACGAATACAGACGATAAATGAAATATCAAAACATTAGAGAAGAAGAACTAAAAAACAAAGTCGGTGTTTTGCCACCGGCGTTTTTAGCAGTACTTCTATTGAACTTTTGTGCTAAAAACCCGCCACATCGCAAAGCGGCAAACCGTTATGCACAATGCAACCAGCGACCGTGCTAACATCAGCGAACCGACAAAAAACGACAGCAAACAATCTCACTCAAGAATAAAAATTGTAACTTTACCGAATGGGACAAAAGGAAACATTAACGATAGCGAAACTGATAGAAGAAGCTCAAATTTTCTGTGTTGAACAATCCAAAATTCAACACAGCGAACTTTATGGAGTAACAGATGGAAAAGCGGTAGGAACACTTATTGAATATAAATTTCAAAAACACCTAAACGAAAAATATAAAGTTTTGGTAGGTTCTTCTGCCAAAGGAATAGATTTACCTTCTGACGACATACAAACGGACATTAAAGTAACTTCCATAAAACAACCGCAATCATCTTGTCCTTTCAAAGACGCTAAACAAAAGATATTCGGACTCGGCTATAATCTTCTTGTTTTTGTTTACGACAAAACAGATGACCCAACAACACAGACAGCAATCCTAAACTTTGTAAGTTGCTCATTCGTTCATAAAGAGCGAACAGCGGATTACACAACAACTTACCGTTTGCGTGAAATGGTGAAAGACGGAGCAAATGAAGCCGACATCATTGCTTATTTGCAAGATAAAAATATTCCTGCGGACGAAATCACATTGGCAAAAGTTGCTGAACAGATTTTACAAACACCACCCGAACAAGGTTACTTGACAATTTCTAACGCTTTGCAATGGCGACTACAATACCAAAGAATTGTTGCCTTGACAGACGATATTCAAGGCATTGAAAAAATTGTAAGCTACAACAAACCGCAATGATGAGAGTATTTGAAGCAAATATCACTCATCAGGTTTCGGATTATTTGAACGATAATCTGAAAAACGTTGTGTCTGTTGAAAAGGCTAATCAAAAAATGCATGAAGCCTTCGGCTTTATACATTTTTTTGATAATGCAGAAGATTTGCAAATACTCAAAGAAACTGTTTCTATTTATCAAAATATTGTTTCAGAACCCGACAGAGCCGAATATGGCGACTTTCAAACTAATTCAGAATTAGCAAACAAAGTTGCTTTTCATCTGACAACAAAAAATATTTCGCCTGAAATTATTATAGAACCAACTTGCGGAAAGGGTAATTTTATTGTTGCTTCTTTGGAATATTTCGGTAACATCAAAAAGGTTTACGGAATTGAAATTTACAAACCATACATTTGGGAAAGTAAATTCAGTATTATTGATTTTTACCTAAACAACCCAACCGAAAACAAACCCGAAATTTTAATCATTCATAGTAGTGTTTTTGACTTCGATTTTAAAACTATTTCCAAAGAAAATCACACAAAAGAAATTTTAATTATAGGCAATCCACCTTGGGTTACAAATTCAAAATTAGGTAGTTTAAATTCATCTAATCTTCCGAAGAAAACAAACTTCAAAAACCACAACGGATTAGATGCAATGACAGGAAAAGGTAATTTTGATATTGCCGAATACATTACTTTGATGATGATTGAAACCTTTCAACATCAAAAAGGTAATATTGCTTTATTGGTCAAAAATTCAGTAATTAAAAACATTGTCTTTGACCAATTCACAAAAAAGTATTCCATTTCTGAAATAGAAAAACATTGCATTGACAGCAAAAAAGAGTTTAATGTTTCGGTAGAAGCCTCTTTATTTTATTGCAAATTAAATTCCAATCCGACATTCGATTGTGCAGAGTTTGATTTTTACAATAATTCAAACACAAAACTGAATTTTGGTTGGCTAGCTGACAAATTTGTTTCAAACATTGACACCTATTCTAATGCAGAACAAATTGACGGAAAATGTCCGTTTGAGTGGCGACAAGGCATTAAACACGATTGTTCGTCCATTATGGAATTGGACAAAGTGAATGGGCATTTTGTAAACGGACTGAAAGAAGAAATCAAATTGGAAAGCGATTTGGTTTATGGTATTTTAAAAAGTTCTGACTTGAAAAATACAGTCATAAAAGAAACGAGAAAACATACGATTGTTACGCAAAAAAAAGTCGGACAGGAAACCAATTATATCAAATATGACTTCCCGAAAACCTATCAATATTTAAGCGAACATCAAGACGTTTTTAATGCAAGAAAATCGAGCATTTACAACAACAAACCGCCATTTTCGATTTTTGGCGTAGGCGATTATTCATTTAAGCCATACAAAGTTGCTATTTCAGGACTTTACAAAACATTTCATTTTACACTTGTTTTACCACAAAACGAAAAACCCGTAATGCTAGATGACACTTGTTATATGCTAGGTTTTGACAAATTAGAATTTGCAGTTTACTCGTTGGTACTTTTAAACTCTGAAACAACTGTCCAATTGTTGCAATCTATAACTTTTGCAGACGCAAAACGAACTTTTACAAAGGACGTTCTAATGCGTATTGACCTTTTAGAGTTATCTCAAATAATTGACAAATCAGAATTACAAAAAGAACTAAATTATATAAATGAAATATACAATTTCAATTTGACTTTGGATTTGTGGTGTGACTTTATTAACGAAATGAAACCAATTGAAAATGGACAAATGGAATTATTTGCATAGAACAAAAAAAGCACTGTGCATAACAAGGTATTTGCCAAAAGCGGGGTTTCACGGCTTCGATTGGGCATTTATGCAAAATTCAAAAATCGTTTTTCGATTGAACTTTTGTGCTAAAAATCCGCCACTACACCAAGCCGCAAACCGTTCTCTGCAAGCATAATACAAAAAAATATGAAAAAAATATTATTCTTATTACTTTTTGTCATCTTACAAGTGGGTTTAAAAGCCCAAATAATCAACAAAATTTCAGTTGAATTAAATATTGGGCGGTATTCAAAAGAAACAGGAGTGTTTAATTCAGAATACTATTCAAATGATTTTAGCTTGATTAATGGCTTTAACATAGGTTTTAATCCAACAGAAAAATGGCAATATTATCTTGGTGTTAGAAAACTAAACTCAACTATTGAGTCAGGAGGTGGATTTTCTTTTGAATCGTCACAAATAAACGGATTGGAATTTAAGATAGGAGCAAAGATTTCACCAAGAACTGACAAAAAAGTGTTTTTGAGTTATGGAATGGAGTTCTTTGAGGAGATATCCAATCAAAAAGGAATATATTGGGTTGATTATCCTCCAACTTATGAAATAAATCATAAAAAAGAATTACTTGGGAATAGCTCCAAATTTGACAATTAATGTAGAATTAGGTAGTAGGATATTAATTTTCGCAGATGCCAGATATAGATTTGGAAGGGTGAATTTATCTCAAAAAGAAAATACTCAAATAGATAAAGAGTTGTATCCATCAAGAAATTATTGGTTAGCTATTTTTGAACCGCTAAATTCGCTTGGAATAAGGTTCAACTTTAAATAAAAAAGCCAGCGAAGAACAATTTATACCCAATGGAAGCTTCATTAGAAGCAATACATCTTAAAGACCGTGATAAGGCACTATATTATTCAGAGGAATCTCTAAAAAGAAAGCTTCGCATTAACGGGTAATCACACAATGTGGATTTACTTGTTGCACAGAGAGACACGCTGAAGCTAAAGAGATGATAGAAAAAGCGATTAAATTGATGCCAAATAATTCAGTGAATAAAATATTGAATCAATGGTTAATGGTGTAGTGTCGGGTAAAAGAAAAAGACCAACTTTTGAAGATGCCATAAAATAATAACTGCCTATAACACGGGGGAGTGCGTCAGGCAGGGAGAAGTGTAAGCCGAAAGTTTATCGCTTTTTATTTACATTTGTGTTGGTGTAAAGTGTAGTTACCATACCGACACTTCAAAAGTATCGGTATGGTAAACGTAAAATCAACGCAACACCGCTTTCTGCACCTGTGCGCCGCATTGTACATAATACACGCCAGCCGGCAAAGCGGCGATGTCCACCGCCGTATAAGGCATTTGTGTAGTGCCGCTCCATACGGTTTTGCCCAAAGCATTCAGCAATACCAAAGGCTGCTGCGCTGTGGGTGTTTTTACATACAGCACCTGCCGCGCCGGATTCGGAAATACGAGCATCGCCGCCTCATCAGCAGGGGCAAGCACCAAAGCCGATACTTCGCCGCCCTCCTCATTGTTGGCGTTGAAAGTAGGGCTTTTTATTACAAAGTCGCCGCTACCATTGGGAATACGCGCAAAACCTTTGTCGTCTTCTTGTGCGCCAAAGTCCACCGCATCTACACGGTTGCCCTCAATATTATAAAAAGCAAGCTGCTCGCCACTCGCCGACAACTTAAAGGAAGCGTGTTGTGCCCCCTGCGATTTATCTTCATCTGCCCATATTATCAAATATCCCTTTGCCGGAATTATCGTGTTTTCGGGCAAATACCATTTGTACGGATTAGCGGCATTATCGCTCAAGGTATAGCCGCCGAGGTTCATTTCGGTGTCGTTGTTGTTGTATAGCTCTATCCAGTCGTCATATTCGCCCGCTTCGTCGCTTGCGGTGTTGCTGTTGCTTGCCATCACTTCATTGATAACCACGCCGTTGGCGGCATCTTGCATCGCCACCTGATACACAAATACATCGTGTTCGGCACCTGTGGGCAAATAGGTGGCAGAATGTTGCGCATTGTCGGAGAGGGCTTCAATGTAGTAGCGCACCCAAGTAGCAGCGTTAAAAGGCGGAATGGCGGCGGCAAAAATGCCATCGTTGGCGGCTTCGTCATTGTGCAAGCCGTCATCAAACATTTCTGTTTTAGAAAAACTGCCGTTTAAGTCAGCCGCATAATACAACCACACTTTATACAGCACAGTACCGCCTGCTTCGGCACGCACCGTTACACTTTCGGCGGCGGTGGGCGGGGTGTGTGGTTGTCCGGCACTGTTGTAGTATTCGGCAAAGGTGATAGTAGGCGACAACTGCGCCACTTCACTATTGGAGAGTAAAAAGTTGCGGCGGTTGGTCACAAAATTAATCAACTGCGGCACATTGGCGGTGTATTGTGTGGTGGTGGTTGCTTTTTTGGGGTCGGCAGCTACCAAATCTTTTATTTGGGTATCCAATCCGTTGATGAGGGCGGTGGCGTTATCGGTGGTAAAGGTTTCGTTTAAAATGGTGCGATAATGCGCCAGATAGCGTTGCCGCCACTCCTGAATATTGAGCAATTTGTTGAGCAAAGGATAATTGACGTTGTTGGCGTTTTTAAAAGGTCCCCAATTGCTGCTCGTGGCTGCATTGCTCTCAAAAGTAGAGTTGCCGTCATATTCTATGGGAGCTGTTTTGCCGGTTTCGGGTTCGTAATAAACTACATAGTCCATTTTTCCCTTCATCACATAGCTGTCGTCATCGGTAAAAATATTTTCACAAGCCAGCATCCACAAAGTTTTATCAATATCTATCAAAGCAGCTACGCTATCTTTATTATCCTCTGTAGCGGTGCTCAAAATATAGCAGGCATCGACCAAATACTGCCAAGGGTTGTCAATATCGCTGGATTTGAGGGAATAATATTGCTGATAAGCCGTAGTATCGGCACCTAAATAATTCATACCTGCCGTGCCATCGCCCCAACCGCCGCCACCGCCGCCGGGACCCGGTCCGCCGCCATCAACAGTAGCACGAAAACGCGCGCCATCATTGCTCCAGTACCATTCTTTCAAAAAAGTTTTATCCACCGCCTGCACATTCGGATACAGCCCCCAATCCTGACCATTCAAATACAAATGAATAAAATTTGCTTTGGCGATAGGCATATAGCGGCGCGCCATACGGGCATAAAGCGCCTCGCGCATAAAACTGGGGTCTTGGTGCGCATTGTTGAATTTAAGATTTTTGTAGCCCAAGAGTGTTTGGTCGGGAAACACAAAATCGGTGGCAACGGCAAAAGATTTTTTTTGTGAAGTACCGCCACCGCCGGGTCCCCCCATATAAGAGGTGTTGCCTCTGAAACGCACCCCTACGCTGTCCAATACCACCGTGCCGTTGTAGGTGAGGGTGGCGGGCAATAAAGTTTCCGAACTGTAATTAGCGGTGAGCAAACTCCAGTAATTCGACTGCGCAAAATCGAGATATACATCTTGAATAAGAGCTTCCTCATACAAGCCGCTGATGCTTTGCACGCCTTTTTGCAATCGGTAACCATCGGCAGAAAAAGAATACTCGGCGGGGAGGTCTTGCGCCTGTAGATGGGCAGCCCACAACAAGCCGTACAAGGCTACAATATATTTCTTCATTAAAATAAGAATTTAAAAAAAATTACACAATAACCCACAAAGGTAACATAACTTTATAAGCACATTGGCAAAATCGGTGAAAAGCCCGAATGTGTCGCCATATACAAAAAACTTACTGAGACGCTATCAATGTATCAGTAAGTTTATGGTATCTATGGCTAAAAAACGATTTTCGGGAGATGAAATAGTAACTATTCAAATCATATTCATTAGCATTATGTTGTAACTTGAAATTAAAACCTGATTTTTTAACTGATATTCTGACAATCAATCGGTCGTATTTGGTAGGGTAGTAGTCAAATGTTTTTTTATCAGCTTTATTATTTGTTTTTTTTGTTTTGCGATAAAACGAAACGGTAGTGCTTAGTTTTGAATGATTAGTTATCGTGCTTCCTATTTATATTAATCATAGTCATTCACTACCCATAAAAAAAGAGGCTAACCTATTTAGGTTAGCCTCTTATGAAGTCAGTAAATTACATTAAGTTAATAAAATTATCTTCGCAATATGCCCACAGAGGGACATACATTGGCAGGACAGCAAGGAATAGCTTCTAAAATCATGGCACAACAAGTGCCTGTTGTACAGCCTCCGTTATCAGCCGTGTAGGTATAGCTTCCTGCCTGATTAGCAATATAAGAACTGCCCGTTCCTACTTGTACTCCGTCTTTGTACCATACTACATTCACTAAACCTGCTTCTGCAAATAAGGTGATACTCTGACTGCCGTTATCACAGATTTGTATAGGTACACTCACGCATACTTTATCTATATCATCTTCACCGGCTACACCATTATTCGGAGTGCTGTCTGTATCTGTTTCATTCATCGCACTGATCTCTGCCGTATTGTAGTGTACACCTTCGCTTAATATCGTTCCTACTATCGTCAGTGTTTTCGGTGCATCATTCGCCAAGAAATCACCCACTGTCCATACGCCTGTGCCTCCATCATAACTGCCCTGACTGGCTGAACTGCTCACATACGATATGCCTGCGGGCAATACATCGCTCACTGCTACTCCACTCGCATCTGTGCCGCCTTCATTCGTTATCGTTATTGTAAATGTTACTTGCTCGCCTATCTGGGCTATCGTTTTGTCTATCGATTTATCTAATGCCAAATCTACAGAATCCGCAGTACCCGGTGTAATCTCAAAAACATAATCTGATATTTCGCACACATTACAAGTACTTGTATTCGTGATACTCAACGTCACAAAACTGTTGCTCGCAGGTACTGTACCCACTAATTGAGCACTGCCATAAGGCAAATCATTGGCTGTCAAATCGCCGCTCACATCGTAGGTAGAAGACAAGTTTGTTCCTGTAGGATTTGCATATATTTGCCATTGGTCATCTGCTGTATCGGCAGTACCTTGGTCATCTTTTATCGCTGATAATCCGAAATTGGTCAATGTACAAGGCAAACAGTAAAATCCGAAATCAACTGTCAAGTTTTCATTGGTATCTGTTGTGGCAGGGTCATTATCAGGATTTTCTCCTGTAGGCTCACCACCACCCAAAGAGATTACACCGCTTTGAATGGTAGTTCCTACTACTGCGATGCCGTTGTCGTTGCTGTCCACATTACTGTTCGGGTCACTTTCGTTTACTCCACTGCTCTCTGTCCCTGAAGGTATTACTACCGATACAATATAGTCACCTGCAGCTAAACCATCAAACAAATACAGCCCGCCGCCGGAGGTTACAGTGGTATCTATCGGATTACCTGTTGCATCCAACAAGTAAACGCTTACACCGTCTATACCCGCTTCGCCGGAGTCTATCAAACCGTTGTTGTTGGTATCGCTCCATACTTGGTTACCTACTGAATAAATACAAATAGGGGTGTGCACACATTGACAAGCGGCTGCGTCATAACTATCAGCCGTACAAGCGTCCATATCATCGCAAGCTCCGGGAGTTATTGCATTGTTTTCGCATTGGCAAGTAGCTGTGTTATAAACATCTGCTGTATTACAGTCGTTATCATCGCAACTTGGTGGGGTGATAGGTGTATGCACACAAGCACAAGTAGCTGTATCATAGCTGTCGTCTGTGGTGCAGTCCATATCGTCGCAAGCTCCGGGAGTTATTGCATTGTTTTCGCATTGGCAAGTAGCTGTATTATAAACATCTGCTGTATTACAGTCGTTATCATCGCAACTTGGTGGGGTGATAGGTGTATGCACACAAGCACAAGTAGCTGTATCGTAGCTGTCTGTTGTTGTACAGTCGTTATCATCGCAACTTGGTGGGGTGATAGGTGTATGCACACAAGCACAAGTAGCTGTATCGTAGCTGTCGTCTGTGGTGCAGTCCATATCATCGCAAGCTCCGGGAGTTATTGCATTGTTTTCGCATTGGCAAGTAGCTGTATTATAAACATCTGCTGTATTACAGTCGTTATCATCGCAACTTGGTGGGGTGATAGGTGTATGTACACAAGCACAAGTAGCTGTATCGTAGCTGTCTGTTGTTGTACAGTCGTTATCATCGCAACTTGGTGGGGTGATAGGTGTGTGCACACAATCACAAGCAGCTGTATCATAGCTGTCGTCTGTGGTGCAGTCCATATCGTCGCAAGCTCCGGGAGTTATTGCATTGTTTTCGCATTGGCAAGTAGCTGTATTATAAACATCTGCTGTATTACAGTCGTTATCATCGCAACTTGGAGGTGGTATTGGTGTGTTCACGCAAGTACAAGTAGCTGTATCGTAGCTGTCTGTTGTCGTACAGTTGCTATCATCGCAACTTGGTGGTGGTATCGGTGTGTTCACGCAAGTACAAGTAGCTGTATCGTAGCTGTCTGTTGTCGTACAGGTGCTATCATCGCAACTTGGAGGTGGTATTGGTGTGTTCACGCAAGTACAAGTAGCTGTATCGTAGCTGTCTGTTGTCATACAGTTGCTATCATCGCAACTTGGTGGTGGTATTGGTGTGTTCACGCAAGTACAAGTAGCTGTATCGTAGCTGTCTGTTGTCGTACAGTTGCTATCATCGCAACTTGGTGGTGGTATCGGTGTGTTCACGCAAGTACAAGTAGCTGTATCGTAGCTGTCTGTTGTCGTACAGTTGCTATCATCGCAACTTGGTGGTGGTATCGGTGTGTTCACGCAAGTACAAGTAGCTGTATCGTAGCTGTCTGTTGTCGTACAGTTGCTATCATCGCAACTTGGTGGTGGTATTGGTGTGTTCACGCAAGTACAAGTAGCTGTATCGTAGCTGTCTGTTGTCGTACAGTTGCTATCATCGCAACTTGGTGGTGGTATTGGTGTGTTCACGCAAGTACAAGTAGCTGTATCGTAGCTGTCTGTTGTCGTACAGTTGCTATCATCGCAATTTACATTACAAGCACAAGGTGCATCGTAAGCATCTACCAAAGCATCGGTACAAGCGGCATCGCCTACAAACGTAGCTGATACATCTATATCTTGTGTGCCGTCGCTGGTCAAACCGGTTACGGTGTAAGTGTCGGGGCTGGTGCCGTCGGGTGTGAAGGTGTAATCGGTGCCACCGACGTTGATGGTAATGTTGCCTGTGGGTGGGTTGCTGTAAGTAACCGTTACGGCGAGGTTGTAGGTATTGGTGGCGGGGTTGCAAGTGGTGGGGATGGCACTATCTACGGTGATATCGCATCCAATCGCCACAGGGCACATCAATTCTAGTCCTTCAATATCTACTAATCCGGCGTCATAAGTATCTGAAAGCACGATATTGCTGCCATTCCCACTTGTAATTTCATAAATCAAGGACTCATTAGTAGATAAACTTTTATCCTCAAATCCAATCAGGCGATTATTTACGAAGTCCCAAGTAATGCCATCAAGTCCCAAACCTGCTGTATTACCATCAAATACGCTTATACCCGCTCCTGTTGTTTTGTTGATGATATAAACATCTTCATCGTCAGTCTCTGACACATAAAGATTACCACTATTGTCAAATGTCATAGATTCAGAGTCATTTAGATTACCACTTAACGGAGACGGTTTGGTCATCTGCATAGGATAACCTGAAATGATGGCGGCATTGGTTTTATCGATTTTATAAAGTCGTCCATTATCTTTACTACCCCCATATAACTCGTTCGTAATTGGGTCCATGGCAAGGCTTTCGATATCTTCCTGTCCACTAGAAGATATACTACCTACAACTAATGCACAAGGCTGCTGTCCAGCCACCAAATCATCAACGTCAATTTTAAGTAAAACTGGCGCATTATAACTTCCAAGGTCTTTATTAGAAGTAAAATAATATTCATTGGTTATCCTATCCCACGCTGCTGACTCTAACTCAGACCCACCTGATATATTGATGTTCGTTTTTGTGACACAATTATCATCTGACCATTGGATTAAACCCCAATCATACGCGGTACTGTTTACCCCTGCTGTACTTGTCCAATCCGATACGATAAACAAATGTCCGTCATCTTCGTTTATAGCCCATAGTGCCGGAATTGGACACAGACTCTGTGAGCAACTCGCTGGTGCGTCATAAGCATCTACCAAAGCATCGGTACAAGTGGCATCGCCTACAAACGTAGCTGATACATCTATATCTTGTGTGCCGTCGCTGGTCAAACCGGTTACGGTGTAAGTGTCGGGGCTGGTGCCGTCGGGTGTGAAGGTGTAATCGGTGCCGCCGACATTGATGGTAATGTCGCCGCTTGGTGGGTTGGTATATGATACAGTAACATCTACATTATACAAATTATTGCTGCAAGCAGTCGGTAGAGCACTGTCTACTGTGAGGGTGCAAGGCTGAGTTCCACAAGATAAATCAGGGCTTCCACAGCAGCCTGTCAGGGTAAATTCATCTAATTCCACAACAGAAACACTTGCTCCATTTTCTACTAAATCTGTAAAACTCAACCTAATTTGGTAAGTATGAGGAGAGGATCCGTCTGTAATGATACTAGAAAAATTTGCTGTCTCTGTACTCCAAGATAATGAAGGTATATCAGTTTCGTTCCAAACAGGGTTATGGGCTGAACCTGTCACCGAAGCTATCATTGTCCCACTTTCCCATACTGAGGCCTGCCACTGAGTTGGATAATTATTATCTACAAAATTGCTGCTACCTGCCGCCATTGTTCGGGTAGGTGCAGAATGACAAAAGCTAAAAGAACCCAAACTACCACAAGTGTTTGCCGAAAATGTCACATCAAAATATACATAATTATCCATTGTGCCATCCCATTTACCCACACAAATAGATCCGTCTCCACTGCAAACTGCCTCATCTGGTGCGTAAGCATTAGATGCACTACCCGTATTTTCATATATTGATGTCACAGATACACAAGATGCTGTTGTTTCTGGATCAACTCCACCTTCGTCTATTGCTTGTCCATTATTGAAACCATAATAAACTAAGGTTCCTGTTGATGAACCTATACAACATTGAGGACAAGACTGCGCATTTGAGTTCCTTACGAAACCGAACATACATAAAAATACAAAAAATAAAAGTACCCTACTATGAAAAGCGCAAGATACACTACGTTTTTGTTTAAATTGTTTCATACGTTTAATTATATTATTATAGAAATTAGATGAATATTTTTAGGAATAATGGTTTTAATACGACTGTTTTAAACCAAGTTTATTATAAATAACCGATAAAGTATCGACTATTAACTATCAAATTATATGCCATAAGCATTTCTGGGTAGTCCTAAATTTGTAATGTTAAATTATAGCAAGCGATAAAATATCTAATAGCCCCCAGAAGTCTTTCTCTTTTTTTGGAAAAAGAGAGCGTTTTTCTGACTAATCTCGCAACTCGTTGTCGAATTGTGCAAAAGAATCTTTCTATATGGTTCGTTGCTTTTTTTTGCTTCGATGAACGATGCTGATGGGTAGGGATTATTTTCTTATAGGCTTCCCAATGGTCGGTGTAAACGATGGCTTTGGTTCTAAATTTTTCGGGGATACTTTCCCAAAGTTTTAGAGCAGAATCAGCACTTCGGTCTCCAATATGAAGCCCTATAATTTGTCTGCTTTCTCTGTGCATAGCGACCCAAATCCATACTTTATTTGCTTTTTGAACCACAAAACTCCAAGCCTCATCTGCCTCTACCTCAAGGCATTTTAGGCTAATTTCAGAGGAATTTATAGGTATTGCAGCGTATAAATCATTCGGAACAGCTGCATATACTTCATCTAAATAAGTATAAAGTTGATGTTCTTCAATATCCAAAACTCGGCAAATACCCAATAAAGAAATACGTTCTAAAAAAAGTTTTTCAATGAGAGACTTTTGCTCTTTGTTTAGACCCCAATAAGTCCGATTCAAAACAAAGGTAATGGTTTTATAACAACTGATTAATTATCTTAGCGCAATAAAAACAGTATATGATAATAGAGATAAAAACTTGCCGTGATTGCGGCAGCCCAAATATAAGAAAAAACGGACACTGCAAAACAACAAAAAAGCAGAAATTTCATTGCAAAGCTTGTAATAAATACGGTACGTTAGAATTAGAGGAAAAATGTAGCGAATGGCGAAAACAAGAGATTATGTCAGCCTATTTAGAGCGTCCGAGTATGCGAGGCATTGCTCGTGTTTTTCATATATCTCGTAATACGCTGAGAGCTTGGCTGATGGCAGCGGGACAGGAGCAGCGTACCATAGAGGAAACGCTGCACGATGTACCCACCACAGGAGATATTTTGGAGTACGATGAATTACAACATTTTGTAAAAAAAAAACACAAAAAAGGTGGTTATGGACAGTAATTAGCCGTAAAACTCGCAAAATCATTGCATACTTCATTGGAGACCATAGTTTAGAAAGTTGTAAAAAACTTTGGGAAAACATACCTGAGCGTTTTCGTTTCCAGCAAAGTTTTAGTGATTTTTGGGCTGCTTACAACTTTATTTTTGAACAAACAGGACAACATCAACTCGTAGGTAAAGATACTGGACAAACCAATCATATGGAGCGTTGGAACAACACCATTCGGCAGACTTTGGGTAGGCTCACGCGAAAAACATTGTCTTTTTCTAAAAGCGATTTTTTCAATGACATTGTTATCAGGCTTTTTATCATCAGATACAATATTGCCAAATCACCAACAGTTAATTAAAAACCATTACCAAAACAAATTGACGCGCACATTTTTTACACTTACAGCGGCTTTTCTTGTAGTAAGTTTTACCAAATTTGATTACCTTTGACGAGCCACAATAGAAACAGAGAATGGTCTTTTCCATTTGAGTAATTTTAGAGTTTGTGAATCTAAAATTACAACTATTGTGGCTTTTTACTTTACACCATTACTTTTTTAGGACTACCATTTTTTTTAAATGTGTATTATTTTTTCACCCTGCAATTCAATAAAAAAATAGACATTAGTGTCTAAAAAATATGATTAAATTATAGTCATTCACTACCCATAAAAAAAGAGGCTAACCTAAAAAGGTTAGCCTCCTACTATAACAAATAAATAACCCCAATGGTAACCTGCTTAAATAAGGCATATAGACGACACAGATTAGGTTGATTATAGCAGATGAAAACACCAAAAGACCTGAAAAATATGTGTTAATCTATCTAAATCTGTGTCCCCCGTGTTCTAATATCTATCAAATTTGGTAGATTACCACTTACGTTAATACTATTTTTGTAGATAATATTAATTTGAATGCATCTGTTCCTACAACCGTTAATATTACTAATATAGAAAACGTATTGGGTGTCTTTCCAAATTACATTACAGAAAATAATGACATTCAAATTTATGACCCTAATAAAATTGCCAACTATATAACGGTGTATAATATGGAAGGAAAAATAGTGTTACGTCAGGATGTGAAAAATAATATAAATGTAAAAAATAATTTAGCCAAAGGAAATTATATAGTGCAAATTGTAAGCGATACTTATATTAAAAATTGTAGATTGATAGTGAAATAAAATGGGTAGATCAACCCTTATAACCCAAATTGCGCAGCCACCGCTCGCTGTCGCGCCATTTTTCTTCCACCTTTACAAACAACTCCAAAAACACTTTTTGCTCCAAAAAAGTCTCGATATCGGCGCGTGCTTCGCTGCCCACCTTTTTGAGCATCGCTCCGCCTTTGCCAATCAAAATAGATTTTTGTGTGTTGCGCTCCACGAGCAGCAGTGCCTTGATGCGCACAATGTCGGGGCTTTCTTTAAAACTTTCTATGACTACTTCGGTGGCGTAGGGAATTTCCTGCTGGTAGTTCAAAAATATTTTTTCGCGGACAATTTCCGCCACAAAAAACCGCTCGGGGCGGTCGGTGAGGGCATCTTTCGGAAAATAAGGCGGGTGCGGCGGCAAATGTTGCAATATAGCGGCAAAGGCTGGCTCTAAATTGATGCGTTTCAATGCCGAAATCGGCAGACATACGGTGGGTTTGTATTTTTCGTTCCACTCCGCAACCACGTTGGCAATATTCGCCGGAGGCAATAAATCTATTTTATTAATGAGCAAAATTTTAGGTACAGACAAATGCTGCACTTTTTCCCACACCGGCGCAAAATCTTTGTCGTTGGCTTCGGTAAGCACCAAAAACACATCAGCATCTTGCAAACTCGTATGCACAAAGGTCATCATCGCTTCCTGCAATTTATATTTCGGCAACAAAATACCCGGCGTATCTGAATATACAATCTGAAAATCGTCACCATTCACAATGCCCATAATGCGGTGGCGTGTGGTTTGTGCTTTGGAAGTAATGATAGAGAGCCGCTCACCCACTAAGGCGTTCATCAGCGTAGATTTGCCCACGTTGGGCTTACCCAAAATATTCACAAAACCGGCTTTGTGTGGTGTATCCATAAATTTTATTTAAAAAAAATCAATCGATGTATTGGAATGATATAATTTTTTATGAAAAAATTGCTTTTAATGCGGTGGCTAAGGTAGGGTATTTAAACGAAAAACCCAACTCTTGCAGGCGGTGCGGCACTGCGCGGCAGCCTTCCAAAATCACCGAAGGCTCGGCGTTCATCAGCAGGGGGGCGGCGAGGCGCAAAATGACGGTAGGCACCGCCGGCGACCAGGGGCGATGCAACTGTTGGCGTAGGGTTTTCATAAATTCGGCATTAGTGGGCACTTCAGGAGCACATATATTATAAGCCCCCTTGATGGCAGCATTTTGCAGGGCAATTTCTATAAAGCGGCACAAATCTTCGGCATGAAACCAAGGCATATATTGCTCGCCACTGCCCGCCGCACCGCCCGCAAATAGGCGTGTCGCTTTGATAAGCGGCTGCAAAGCACCGCCGCCGCGCTCCAAAGCAATGCCCAAGCGCAGCAACACAGGACGCACAGTGGGGAGGGTTTGTGCTGCAAAGGCGGTTTCCCACTGTTGGCATACCTGCGCCAAAAAAGTACTTCCGGCGGGACTGTCTTCGGTGCAGGTGGCGGCGGTGTTGCCGTAGTAGCCCACCGCCGAAGCCTGTACCCACAGGGGCGGCGGCTGTTGGCAACGGGCAATCGCTTCGCCCACTGCCCGCACCGACCGCACGCGGCTGCTGACGATTTCTTTTCGTACCGAAGGCGTGTGCAAGGCAGCTACACTTTTTCCGCTTAAATTGATGATAGCGGCGGCATTTTCTATATATCGCTGCCAATCTCCCACATTTTCGCCGTCCCAATGCACATATTCAACAGCAGCTTGGGGCGAGGCATATACTGCCTGCCGCGTCAAAACCACAATTTTATAATTTCTTTCCGTAAAATATTGAGTAATGTAGCTGCCGATAAAGCCGGAGCCGCCCGCCAATACCAAAGTTGAAGAAAAAGAAGGATTTGTATTCATTGTGCTGCCGCTTTTATAAAAAAATACTTTTTTAAAAAGAAAAAGAAATACCTTTTTTTAAAATCAAACTACAACAGCTTTTCTTTGAATACCTTTTGAAACTTCTCTACTTTGGGGCGCACCACTGCCTGACAATAAGGCTGTGTGCCGTTGTCGTTGAAATAATTTTGATGATAATCTTCTGCTTTATAAAATACCTCAAAGGCTTGTACTTGTGTAACGATAGGTTGGTCAAAAACCTTTTCGGCTTCTAATTCCTGCAACACTTTCCGAACCACTTGGTGTTGGGCTTCGTTGTGATAAAAAATAACGGAGCGATACTGTGTACCCACATCGCCGCCCTGACGGTTGAGGGTGGTGGGGTCATGTACGCTGAAAAACACCTGCAAAATTTCTTCCAATGAAATTTTTGAAGTATCAAAAGTAATTTGAACCACTTCGGCGTGTCCGGTATTGCCGTTGCACACTTCGCGGTAAGCGGGGTTTTTTATAAAGCCACCCGAAAATCCCGACTCCACTTTTTCCACTCCCCGCAAACGTTGAAAAACCGCCTCTATGCACCAGTAGCAGCCGCCGCCGAGCGTAATTTGTTCTTTGTCGGCGGGGGCTTCGGTTGTGGGCGAAAATTCCAACGACAAAGAATTGACACAATATCGCATACCGGTGTCGGTGATGCCATCATTAAAAATATGCCCCAGATGCCCACCGCATTGCGCGCACACAATTTCGGTGCGCAGCATGCCATGCGATTTATCCAAGCGTTGCAGAATTTTTCCGCCTTTGATTTCGCGGTCGAAACTCGGCCAGCCACAATGCGACTCAAATTTCATTTCGTCCGAAAATAAAGCATTGCCGCAAGCGGCACAATGATAAGTGCCTTTTTCGTGGTGCAAATTAAACTTACCACTAAACGGACGCTCTGTTCCCTGCTCGCGCAACACATCATATTGTTCGGGCGAAAGCTGCGCCCGCCATTCGGCTTCTATTTTTTCTACGGGAAAAACGGGAGGATTTTTGCTCATATTATTGATAGATGAATAAGGAATTAAAAACAATGAAGATAGATAAAAAGTTATATTTGCGCTTATAAAAAATACGCACTGTTTAGCATGTATCTGTTGTGGAGTTTATTTAAGAAGAATGATAAATTATTGGGCATCAATTTTATATATTTTTTTTCAAAGTTGATATTTTTATTCGGAATACAGCCCAGTATCTTTGCTCAAGCCGCTATTCCCGACAGCATCTCTGTTCATTCATTGCCCGAAGTTGCCATTTACAGCCCGCGTGCTACCTTCACCGCCACCTCATTTGCCCATATTTTTCACCCCGATTCGCTGCCGCCTCAGTCGCTACCGCAGTTGTTGAGCGAAAATACCCCGTTTTTATCCGCCACTATGGAGCAGGAACGCTTGCCACCCCTTCTTTTCGGGGAACGGCGGCGCAGCATACCGCCCTCTTGCTCAATGGCTTCAATCTGCAAAGCTCTATGAATGGTGTAAGTGACCTTGCTTTGTTGCCGGCGGTTTTTTTGAGCAAATAGCAGTAGAATACGGCGGCAACGGCGCAGTGTGGGGCAGTGGGGCAGTGGGCGCGAGTGTGCATTTTAGTACGTTTCCGGCGTTGAACGATGCACACCAAGCTACGCTGTATCTGCAAAGCGGCAGTTTTAATACACAACAGGCGGCGGCAGCTTATGCCACAGGTGATGCAAAACGCTTTGCCCTTCGTTTAAAAATCTTTGCCCGCAGCACCGACAACGATTTTACCTACGACAATCCTTTTTTACCCAATCAGCCGCGTGTTCGGCTACAAAATGCGCAGCAAACACAATTCGCCGCTTTGGGCAGTGCTACTTTTGCCGTAAATAATGCCGATATTTTGCAAATGTATGTATTGCGTCAGTTATATAGCCGCCATATTCCGCCTACTTTGGCACAAACACTTTCGCAGGCGGTGCAGCACGACCGCAACTGGCACGGCGGTATCCGCTGGCAGCATCGTAATTTATATGGCTACCGCAATACCGCTTTTAATTATTTTTACGAAAATATTGATTATCAGGATAATATAAATGGTATTGATGCCACCAACCGCGCCCCTTCCTTTTCTTTTGAAAATGAATGGAACTATCATCAGCGGCAACATAAAATAGCGTTGAGTTTGCAAATGCAACATCAAAAGGCACATACTTCGGTTTATACAGCACAACGCAATACGGTGAGTGCCTTAGTCGCTTATTCCTTGACTTTTGCCCAACAAAAAGCCTTGCTCAATGTTTCAATGCGGCAAGCACACAGCACCCGTTTTTTGCCTCCCATGCCCGCAATAGGTCTATCGTGGCAGTTGAAAAAAGACTTGTTGCGTATCTATGCCAATGCAGAACGTCATTATCGCCAGCCCACACTCAACGATTTATTTTGGCAGCCGGGGGGTAATCCTGATTTGAAGCCGGAAAGCGGTTATGCGCAAGAAATAGGAATAAGCGGAAAAAAAAACGGAAAAATAGAGTGGACTTATCAGTGTAGTGTGTATAGCAGTCGCGTGAAAGATTGGATAGTATGGCTGCCCTTGAACGGAGCTTTATTTTCGCCGCAAAATTTGCAGCGGGTGTGGAGTAGGGGAGCAGAAGCAGAAATAACGCTGGCACGCCCTCAGCCCCGTTGGAGCTGGCAATGGAAAATAGCGGCAGATGGCGGTAAAAGCACACAATTACATCATACTTCGGCAAATGTTGCTGAGTGGGGAAAACAACTTCCCTATACACCGCAGTGGAAACTAAGGCAACATTTTACCTTGATATTTAAAAAGCGTTTGTCGCTCACTTATACGCTACAGCGCGTGAGCAAAAGCTATACCGATACCCGCAATACAACTTGGTTACAGCCTTATCTTTTACAACATATTGCTTTGTATTATCCTTGGGTGTTTCCTTCCAAAGAATTGCATATAGGTTTGAAAATCAACAATATAACCAATGAAAATTATCAGACTATTGCACAACGCCCCTTGCCCGGACGCTCCATAGAAATAGATGTGAAACTGCAATACAATATGAAAGCCATACGACACAGCAAAAAGAATTAATCCCTTACTGCAACTTGCGAAAGCAGGAAAATTTACTACCTTTGCCTTGTTGCGAAATAAAAATAGCTCTTATCTCTTTTAGAGTACTCTTATTGGTAGCAGCATTTTTTTTGTATTGATTTTTTTAAAATATCCTTGTATTTAAAATATATGCCCAAAGTTTCTCAAAAAGGCAGCACCATGCCGCCTTCGCCCATTCGCAAATTAGTGCCTTATGCTGATGCAGCCAAGCAACGCGGGGTACAAATTTATCACTTGAACATCGGACAGCCCGACATCAAAACGCCGCAGGTGGTGATGGACGCTGTGCATGATTTCAATGCCGAAGTGCTGGAATATTTGCCTTCGCAAGGTAGTTTGTCGTATCGTCAAAAGCTGTGCGGCTACTACGAAAGTGTGGGCGTGAAGGTGCGTGCGCAGGATATTATGGTGACAACGGGCGGTTCGGAGGCTTTGTATTTCGGTTTGTTTTCGTGCTTAGATGAAGGCGATGAAATTATTATTCCTGAGCCTTTTTATGCCAATTACAATGGTTTTTCTACGGCGGGCGGTATTCATATCAAGGCTATCAGGGCAAAAATTGACGATGGTTTTGCCCTGCCGCCCATTGATGAATTTGAACGCCTCATCACTCCCCGCACCAAAGCTATTTTAATTTGCAATCCCAACAACCCGACGGGTTATTTATACTCAAAAGCGGAGTTGGAGCGTTTGCGCGATATTGCTTTGCGCCACGATTTATTTTTGTTTTGCGATGAGGTATATCGTGAATTTTGCTACGACGGCACACACCACACTTCCATTTTATCGCTCGATGGTTTAGACCAACACGCCATTGTTATCGATTCTATTTCTAAAAGATACAGTGCCTGCGGTGCGCGTTTGGGGGCTTTGGTGAGCCGTAATGAAGCGGTTATTGCCACAGCACTCAAATTTGCACAGGCACGCCTGAGTCCTCCTACTTTTAGCGAAGTGGCAGCCGAAGCCGCTTTGCGTACACCGTCTTCTTATTTTGAAGAGGTAAAAAAAGAATACACCCAACGCCGCGATACTTTGGTGGAGGGGTTGCGCAGCATAGAAGGGGTGGTGTGTCCTAATCCGGGTGGGGCTTTTTATATTATGGCGCGCTTGCCGATTGATGATTGTGACCATTTTTGCCAATGGATGCTGGAATCTTTCAGCTATCAGGGAGCAACGGTGATGATGGCTCCGGGTAGTGGTTTTTATTCGCAGCCTGAGTTTGGAAAAAAAGAAGTGCGTATTGCTTATGTACTCAACGAAACCGATTTGAAGGCGGCAGTGGCTTGCTTGCGCGAGGGGTTGAAGGCGTATCAGAATCGCTAAAATATGGTGTCAGGATATTTTTTTTAAAAGAAAGATATTGAAAACCTTTAAAAATGAAAAACCGCTTACTTTTTTTAAAGTAAGCGGTCTTTTTATAAAAATAATGAATGAATAAACTTGTTTGTTCTACCAATTACAACACCTTTTTAAAATAATCGTAAGTAATTTTCATACCTTCCAAACGGCTGTATTTCGGCTCCCAGCCCAAAATGGTTTTGGCACGGGTGATGTCGGGTTGGCGCACTTTCGGGTCGTCAACGGGCAGCGCGCGATACTCTATTTTGGAGGGCGAGCCTGTGAGCGACAATACCTCTTCGGCGAGTTGCTGCAGCGGAATTTCGTCGGGATTGCCGATATTTACAGGCAAGTGGTAGTTGCTGAACAACAAACGATAAATGCCTTCAACCAAATCATCTACATAGCAAAAAGAGCGTGTTTGTGAGCCATCGCCGAATACGGTGAGGGGTTTGTTTTCCATTGCCTGACTGAAAAATGCAGGCAGTGCGCGTCCATCATCTAAGCGCATACGCGGTCCATAAGTGTTGAAAATGCGCACAATGCGTGTTTCCAAACCGTGATAGGTATGATACGCCATCGTCATTGCCTCCTGAAATCGCTTGGCTTCGTCATATACGCCGCGCGGACCTACCGGATTTACATTGCCCCAGTATTCCTCGTGCTGCGGATGAATGAGGGGGTCGCCATATACTTCGGAGGTGCTGGCAACTAAGATGCGTGCATTTTTCGCTTTTGCCAAACCCAATAAATTGTGTGTGCCCAAAGAGCCTACTTTCAGCGTTTGAATGGGCATTTTGAGATAATCAATGGGGCTGGCGGGCGAAGCAAAATGTAAAATATAATGCAAATCACCCGGCACATGCACGAATTTGGAAACATCGTGGTGATAAAATTCAAAATCTTTTCGTGGGAAAAGATGCTCTATATTGCGCAAATTACCGGTGAGCAAATTGTCCATACCAATTACTTGGTATCCTTCTTTCAGAAAGCGGTCGCACAGGTGTGAGCCTAAAAATCCTGCTGCGCCGGTAATCAAAACCCTTTTTTGCATGGGTGAAAAAATTATTTACTTGGTATAAAAGATGTTATATTTTTTATGTAAAAATTGCCGTAAACCGGAATTTAGCCGTTTACATGATTTCTGCCAATACTCGTGTAAGCAAAGCCCAAACCTTCCATATCATTGACGGCGTATAAATTACGACCGTCAAAAATAATCTTTCTTTTCATTTTTTGCGCCATCCGCTCAAAATTTGGTGAGCGGAATACGTTCCATTCTGTCATAATGACGAGTGCATCGGCATTTTCGGTGGCATCGTATTGGTTGGCGGCATATTTAATTTTATTACCAAAAATCGCTTCTACGTTTTTCATAGACTCGGGGTCAAAAACGGTAATATCTGCGCCATCTTGCAGGAGTTGTTCGATAATATACAAAGCGGGGGCTTCGCGAAGATCATCGGTGTTGGGTTTAAAACTCAAGCCCCATACGGCTATTTTTAAATCTTTCAGGTTGCCGCCAAAATACTGCCGGATTTTAGCCACCATACGCTCACGCTGTTTTTGATTGACATCAATAACAGAATTGAGAATTTTGAAATCGTACTCGTATTCTTTGGAGGTTTTTAAGAGCGTTCGTCCATAAAATAAATGGGGTTGCCCTGACGGATATAGGGTTCGTAGAGGCGTTGCATGATTTTGCGGGCGCGTTCGCTGCTGGTTCCCACCACTACGCGGTCGGGTTTCATAAAATCTTCTACGGCAGCACCTTCGCGCAAAAATTCGGGGTTGGAAACCACATCTACATCATCTGTATAATACTGGCTGATAACGGCTTTCACTTTTTCTGCCGTACCCACCGGCACAGTGCTTTTATTGACGATAACTTTGTAATCTTTGAGCAGGCGGGCAATATCGGCTGCCGCGCGCAGGATATACGACAAATCAGCCGAGCCATCTTCGCCTGGGAGGCGTAGGCAAAGCCAAAATACCACTTCTGTTGTTCAATACCTTCTTCCAAAGAAGTGGTAAAATGAATACGACCTTGTCGGATATTGCGCTCAAAATAATATCTAAACCCCGGTTCATAAATAGGAATGCCGCCCGAACGGAGCAATTCTACTTTTTTCTCGTCTATATCTACGCAAGTCACATTATTGCCGGTTTCTGCAAAACAAGTTCCCGTCACCAAACCTACATAGCCTGTACCAATTACTGCGATTTTCATCTAATGTATAAAAATATGTATTAAAAAAATATGAATAATAAAACCAATATTGTCCCTTTTTATCTTGATGTTTGAAAGTATATAAAGTCACAAATCGGCTCAATAAATTTTAAAAATTGTTGATGTATTAGTGATTTTTTAGTTTTAAATATCTGAAAACTAATATTTTGTATTGATTGAATTTGTTTGTTTTTATAAGGTAGGGGTATGATGCAGGCAATGCAATAATGTTTCGCCGATAAATTTGATTTGTGCTTCGTTCATTTCGCTGTGCATAGGTAGCGAGATAGTATGTGCCGCCGCCGCTTCTGCCACCGGAAAATCACCTTTTTTGTACCCCAAATAAGCAAAAGCACGGTTGAGGTGCATCGGATATGGGTAGTAAATCATAGTAGGCACACCTGCTTGTTCTAATTGTTGTTTTAAAATATCGCGGTTTTTGTTTCGGATAATGAGGGTATATTGATGAAAAACGTGTGTGCTGTAAGGAGCGCGATAAGGTATCGTAATGTTGTCCTCCGCTTGTCGGAAATATTGGTCGTATTGGTCGGCAGCCGCTTGGCGTGCAGCGATATAGGTATCTAATTTCTTGAGTTTTGCGTTCAGTACTACGCCCTGAAAACTATCCAAACGCGAGTTGATTCCTATAATATCCGAATGATATTTTTGCAACTGACCGTGATTGCAGACCATTTTGAGTTGTTGGGCGAGTGCATCATCATTACAAAATATAGCTCCTGCATCGCCGTAAGCTCCCAAATTTTTGGAAGGATAAAAAGAAGTGCAGCCGATATGCCCCATGGTGCCGCTTTTGGCGCGTTTGCCATCGCTGAAGGTATAATCTGCGCCGATGGATTGGGCGTTGTCTTCAATCACAAATAATCGGTGGCGAGTGGCAATATCTAAAATTTGCTCCATAGCGGCGCACTGACCGTACAAATGCACGGCATAATGCAGCGGGTGCGCGGTGTGATGGCGGCTTCTATCAAATCGGGGTTGATATTGAAGGTTTGCGGGTCAATATCTACAAAAACGGGTTTGAGGTGCAGTAATGCAATGACTTCGGCAGTGGCTACAAACGTAAAAGGCGTGGTAATGATTTCGTCGCTGGCTTGTAGCGGCAGTGCCATCAGTGCGGCTTGAGGGCATCAGTGCCGTTGGCGCAAGGAATAACATGTTTGGAGCCGAGATAATCCGCCAAACGTGCGGTAAATTCTCCTACAACGGGACCATTGATAAAAGCACCGCTTTCTAAAATTTGTTCAAAACCTGCTGCTACTTCCGCTCTGATTCCTTCATATTGGCGGCGCAAATCCACCATTTGTATTTTTTCCATATCTGTATTTACCTTCTTATATTGCTGCTTTAAAATTAGGCGTGCAAATATAGGGGTTTTTCAGGCTTTTATTGAAAAAACGGTAAATTTTTGCTTTTTAAAAAAGTTTTTATACAAGTGGTGGTTCTTTTAAAGGGCTTTTTTTAGAGGGGTGGTTATTATGAATGATTGTGAAGCATAGCTGCTACTACGCGGCGGCTCGCTGTGGTCGGAGGGCGCATCAGGCGTTCGTTGTTGCGCTGATGTATTTCACTTTTTGCCATAAATTGTTCAAATTGCTCTTTTTCAGTACCAAATAATAACATCATAGCCTCTAAATGCAACAACATATTGTGTACTACTAACCAATGTTTGCGGCTTTCATAAGTGTTATTATAGGACTGAATATTATGCGAGTAGGTCGGTTTTTCCCAATACATCAGATTTAAAAATTCTGACAAATATTGCTGGTACAATGCCAAGTCCATAGAGTCGCACAATTCGGCTTCAATAATAATTCCTTTTTCGGAGGCGGTGGTAGTAATTACGGCATCTACTTTTTTTACTTCCTTCAAAAACCAAGGCAAATAACTGAAATAAAACATCAATGCCGAAGTCCAAAAAGTGGCAGGAGCTTCTATTTTTCTGATGTTGATTTTTTTGCCTTCTATCAATTTGGCTTCACAGCGCAGGTAGTGTTTTAATGCAAAAATACCCTGTTGAGCTACTTCTAAGGGAGGAAATATGAGGGGGTTTTGCTCTACTTCAATATTTTTTAGTTTGAATAAATTGACTAAATGCCGTGGCAGTTTTTGGATTTTGTTGTTATTGAGCAATAATTCCTGTAAGGCAGATAATTCACAAATGGCTTCGGGCAAATTGTCGAGGCTGTTGTCTTTTAAAGAAAGGCTTTGTAATTGTGTCAGGTTTTCAATGCTAGAAGGGAGCACATCTATTTGGTTGTGGTTGAGGTGGAGGTGGCGCAAGTTTTTTAAGTGGCTGATGCTCTCGGGAAAAACCCACAACCGGATTGTAGCTCAAATTGAGGGATATTAACTGTTGTAATTGTGCAAAACCCGAAGGCAGTTGTACTAAGCGGTTTTGAGAGACATCTAAATGTTTCAATGCCCTCAAGCCGCCGATAGAAGCGGGTAATTGTGTAAGCGCATTGTTGTTTATCTCTACATATTCTAATTTTTTGAGTTGTCCGAAAATGTCGGGTAATTTTTTCAGTTGGTTGCCGTTGGCGATAAAATGCCGTAATTGTTGGGCTTTGCTCAAAGTAGCAGGCAAGGAACTGAGTTCATTGTTTTCGAGGTCAATGATTTCTAAATGAGGCAGTAAAAAAAGGTCGTCGGGCAGTTGGCGGATTTGGTTATATTCCAATCGCAAAACTTTGAGGTTGGGTAATTGTGAAATTTGGCGCGGCAATTCGGGAAGTTCATTATCGCGCAAATCTAACTCCTCCAAATGTACTAAATCCTCAATTTCAGGCGGCAAATGCCGAATACCCTTATTATCAAACGATAAACAGCGTGCGCCACTATCACAGGCTTGGCGGATGGCAACCAGTAGCTCGTATTGGTTCATAGCAATGTTTTGTAATAAAGTTTACTTCTCTTTATAGTTCAGGCGGTAAAATTAATTGTAATATTAGGATGCTATAAGGCTCTTATTGTCTAAATCGTTTATATATATTACAATTATTCATGTTGTGAACTGCGCAACACTGTCTTTGATAGCAGTAGGCTGTCATTTTAAGAAAAAAAACTGCCATTTTGTCGTTTCTTTTACTGTGGTTAGATTTTTGATAGTAATAAGAATATTAGAGACAGATATTCAACAGGGGCAATATATTTTTTTGTTGTAAAATAACAATAATCGCAGTTTTTTTAAAAGTGTTAATTTATTTTAAATAAATCATTATAATTAGAGAATGTATCATTTTATCCTCGATTAGTCGTTATATTTGTGCAATAAAATAATACAATATTACGGCTGTTTGATAAAGAATAACTGCAATATTTGTATCTCTATTGTTTCTTGTTTATTTTATTTATAAGTGTAATTAGGTTTGTTCATTGAATTAAAATTTAGAAAATTATGACAGCAGTAGATTTTAAAACCTCGGTAGTAAATAGTTGTAATAAATTGCGTCCGTTTGCCATCAGTTTGACTAAAAATTCGGAAGATGCGCAGGATTTATTGCAAGAAACAGCATACAGAGCCTTAGTGAATGAAAATTTATTCAAAGAAAATACAAATTTGAAAGCGTGGTTATTTACCATCATGCGCAATATTTTCATCAATAACTATCGCCGCAAAGTAAAACACAACACCATCATTGATACTTCTGATAATACTTTTTGTTGGATTCAAGGCTGATGCCCCCGTTTTGGGCAATACCGCCGAAGTAAACTTTATGATGGAGGATATTCACAGTAATTAATCAACTTTCGAGGAGTATCGTTTGCCATTTATGATGCACTACGAAGGTTTTAAGTATCAAGAGATTGCGGACAAACTCCAAGTGCCGCTCGGCACGGTGAAAAGTCGTATCTTTTTGCGAGAAAAGAATTAAAAGAAAGACTGAAAATTTACCACAAAGCGGTATAAAGCAACAAAAGCCTCTGCTCACCACACGGAAGCAGAGGCTTTTGCTTTTTTTTAGTTTGCGGGGTTCTGTCGGGCGCGGGCGGCTTGCTCCACGCTCACTGTGCCGCCGCCATTGTCAAATTCGTTCAAAATATAGGTAAATACCGCCGACAACTCCTCGTTGCTTAGGTCGGGTACGGGCGGCGGCATTGCCTGTTGGTAGCTTACACCATTTACTACGATGGTTTCGTGCATACCGTTGGCAGTGCCGTGTATCGCTTTTTCTAAGTTTTTTGCCAAAAAGTCAGATTGCACCAAAGGCGGAAAAGTACCTTCAATGCCGTTGCCGTTTTCTAAATGGCAAATCGCACAGCGTTTATTGTATATTTTTTTGCCCTGCGCCAATACTTGCTGCAAGTCGGTGGTGGCGGTGCTGCTGTTGCTGTCGGTAGCGGCGGGCGTGCTTGGGTGCTTGTCGGAAGTGTGCGGCGGAGTTTCGGAGCAACTTGTCCATAAAAAACTCCAGCAAAAAATCATTGCACTCTCTTTCAAAATAG
This sequence comes from Sphingobacteriales bacterium, assembly GCA_016711285.1. NCBI lineage: Bacteria > Pseudomonadati > Bacteroidota > Sphingobacteriia > Sphingobacteriales > Sphingobacteriales bacterium. The sequence continues at coordinate 244,467 of JADJTG010000017.1, read as the reverse complement.
ACGAAAATTTTATCATATATCAATAGATATTGTTTTTTTTAATCCGATAAAAAAATCAGACGGTGCGCGACAGATTCCGGCGATTTGATTTTTTTATAATTATCAGCAGCAAAATTAATACCACGCCTGCACCGCAAGCTATTTTGTAAATATAATCTCCAAAACGCACATAAAAAGTAAGAGCTTCGTTGGCATAGAGCGTGTCTTTGATTACTTTTTCTTCATCGTAGTTGGTGGCTTGGCGTATGATGCCGCGCTGGTCAATAAAACACGAAATACCCGTGTTGGCAGAGCGGGCAATGTCGCGGCGTGTTTCAATGGCACGCAGCGAAGCATAATGCAAATGCTGTCGGTGCCCGGGCGTGTTGCCCCACCAGCCATCGTTGGTGATAATAAAGATAGCATTTGCGCCTTTTTTGATATATTCGGTGCAATACTCCCCATAAATGGATTCGTAGCAAATAACGGGAGCTACGCCGATACCGTCTTTTCCGATAAAAGCAGTTCGCTCGGTTTGTGTACCCAAACTACCCGCTATGCCGCCTAAGTCAATGGCGAAATTATCCAAAATTTGAACAAAAACGGATAAGGCATACGCTCCACACCGCACTAATTTGGATTTGTAATAAAATTGCGGCTGCTGTGTGCCTTGCATCTGCACCCGCCGCATTGAAGGCATCGTAGAAATGATTGCTGCCGCGCAAAGGTCGGGCGGTGGCAGTTTTCCTTGCCCTCCGTATAATATTCCAAAAGCGTAAGTCCTGCCACTAATTGCAGTTGTGGGCGTTGTTGCAGCCATTGAGCAATGCGCGCGATTGCAACTCCTGAAAAAGTCGCGCCGCCAAACGGAGTTCGGGATAGAGGTTTCAGGCCATACCATATAAGTGGTGTGTTCGGTGCAGATGCTGTCGGAAAGCTGAATAAAACGCTCCAATTGCTGTTGTGCGAGTTGCGGCTCAAATTTTTCGTTATAAGGGTCAATATTGGGCTGCAAAACGGCTACCTCTATGGCTTTTCCTTGCTCGCTATAACTATAATATATCGCCAAAGATACCAACACAGGCAGCAAAAACAACAAAGCGGGCTTCCATACCAACTGAATATATGCTTTTATGGCATCGGGAAAATTGCGGATAAGCGGTTTTTGGGTAAATGAAGGGCTTATTCGCAGATGAGCATATTGAGCAGCAATACCCACAGCGTACCGCCCGCCACGCCGGTATATTCGTACCACTGCACCAATGCCGGATAATAGGCAAATACATTGCCGAGCGTGAGCCAAGGCCAGCTGAGTTCCCAGTTCAGGTGCAGGTATTCAAAAGCAAGCCACGCCGCAATGAAGGCAACGTAGGCAAAAGTTTTGTTCCAAGCCAGCCGCGCCCGATGCAACACATACAAGGGCACACACATAAAAAGCGAGTTGAGCGTAAAAGCGAGAACAGAACCCGCAAAAGAAGCATTTTTTACCCACCACGTTACCGCTATATTCCATATCAAAAAAAATACATAGCAATATCCGAAATAAGCACGACCCGAAAGGCGGCGGCGAAAAGCGGCTTCTTCGAGCAAAAACAGCGGAATCCACGCCGTAAATATCAAAGGAAATAAAGGTAATTCGCTCCACGCCAAAGTAGCCGATACCGCCCCTGCCAATGCCAACAGTAAATAACGCATAGAAGATAACTAAAATAATAATAAATTACAACCTGACAAAAATAGCTTGAAACATTTGCTTTTATGTCATTGTCGCTTGTTTTTATCTTTATTCTCTATGATAAACAAGTGAGTTTTACTTAAAATACTTTTTCAGTTCGCCTGAACAGAAAAACAATTCCATCTCACACATTGCTTTTGTTGGATTTTGATTGTCAAAATTTCCGAGTGCGAACGCGTTTTGTATGGCAGTATTTAAGTGTGGTTTTAATTTTAAATAAATATCGTCATTTTCTTTGGTGAAAAAATTTTTTGTTTTTTCATAATTTCTCAGATGTTGCTTTAACTGCTTTTCCGCTTCCGAACAATTATGATACAATTTATTTTTTCCTTCAAAATGAAGTAAAAACCAAAATTCAAGACAAGGATTATTTACAATAACTACAACGTTTTTATATTTCTTTGCAAGTTTTGCTCTGTATTCTTCAAAAGATTTCAACGGTGATTTTTTTCCTTTAAATGTTTCCTTGGTTTCTTTAATAACCGTATCAAGATCAATAATCCAAAAAACTTTTGTAAACTCCTTGCCTGATAAATCATAAACTAATTCGTATTGTTCTGCTATACTTTTTTTGTGAGGAATCTCAGGTTTTATAGTGACACGAATATCTTTTTCGTTTCGTTTTAGCATATTCAGATACCAAACTTCCGTTTCTCCGTCCACTACAACAGCAAAAGAAATACCCGTTTTTGGAGGGTTTGTTTTATGCTTCCTCATACGCCCAAATCAATAAAAGTATCGCCCAAATGAGGTGTTCCGCTTAATTTGCCACTTTTATAGGCATTTAAAATATTGGTACCTTTGCGAACAACAGAGCTGTCAAAATCCGCCAATGAATACAATTCGGTAGCACAGCTTTCATTTTTATCCGTGAACCATATTGCATCATTTCTGAAAATATCATCGTTGTCTAAAATTTCGCGGTTGTGTGTAGTGGCAATGATTTGAGAATTGTTGGCATTTAAAAGAAAGGAAAGCAGAAAATGTAAATACAAATCAGGGTGCAAAGAACTTTCTAATTCGTCAATCGGAAATACTATTGGATTTTTTGATTAATAATGCTAATAAGCCCGCAAATCCGTAGTAACGTTGTGTTCCTTGCGATTCCTGTTCCAAAGGCAAAGTATATTTGATATTATTTACGGTATGTTCAAATTCAATGTTTAAAATTGTCAATTTCCCTTTTACTTCTATTTGCTTAATTTGGTCATTAGGTTCTTCAAATTGCTTTTTCAAAAACTCAATTAAACCATCAGGTATTTTCTCTTTTTTCTCTTCAATAATAATATCAGAGATATTGAAATCTGCTTTTTTAAAATAGCTACAATGTCTGATTTGTCAATAATATTTTCATTGATTCCGAATGTTATTAACTCATCTAATTGTGTTTTTGTAAAAATTAAACGTTTAAAATAGTTTGTAAACCAATCCATTACTTCTTGTAGTTCTTTAAAGTCAATATTGGTTTTCAGAAAGCCCCCAAGAACAGTGTTATTCCACAAAGTATTTGCTTCAAGATAAAAAGGGTTAAAATGTAATTCGTTTGTTTTTTTGCTTTCCGGCTCAAGCACAATATTTCTTAAAAAATCAAGGGCTTTCAATACGGTTGTTTTACCAGAAGCATTTGCACCGTAGATTAAGGCAAGTTTTAAAATTCTATACTTGCCTGAATGTATGATATAAGTATCTTCGAGATGTGTTGATTTTTTTGCCTCAAAGGAAAGTGTTTGCTTTTCTTTTATAGAGCCAAAATTTTGTACGCTAAAATTGAGTATCATTTTTTTATTTTTTACAGAAGGTAGAATCGTTTTACAAAAATATTAAATAAAGTATAAAAAAATACAAAAAAAACAATTTCTTGTTCATATTTTGTAAATAATTTGCATTTTTTAATACAAAATACTTTGTTTTAAGTATTTTTAATGTGGTCATAATATTGTGAGAAAGTAAAATTTCATAGTGTTTTTTTATAAATTCTTCCCTATAACTACAATTTCAAATTGTTGTTGTTTTGCCATAATCTATCCCTAAAAAAAACACTATCTTTGCGCTCATTATTTCAAAAAGTGTTTTATTATTTTTTTTATCCATGCAAATAGATTCTTTAGTTTTTTCTATCATAGAAAAAGAGCATCTGCGCCAGCGTCATGGTGTGGAGCTTATTGCCTCCGAAAATTTCGTAAGCGAACAAGTGATGCAGGCAATGGGCAGTGTGCTTACCAACAAATACGCCGAGGGCTTGCCCAATAAACGCTACTACGGCGGCTGTGTGCATGTGGACGAGGTGGAGCTTTTGGCGATTGAAAGACTGAAAGAATTATTTGGTGCAGCGTGGGCAAATGTGCAGCCGCATAGCGGAGCGCAAGCCAATGCTTCGGTGATGTTGGCGGTGCTCCAAGCCGGCGACCCTATTTTGGGCTTTGACCTTGCTCACGGCGGTCATCTCACACACGGTTCTGCGGTCAATTTTTCGGGAAAACTCTATCGCCCGCATTTCTATGGCGTGGAGCCGGATACCGGACTGATTGATATGGATAAAGTAGCTGCCAAAGCGCGGGAGGTGTGCCCCAAGCTCATTATTTGCGGTGCTTCGGCGTATTCCCGCGATTGGGATTATGCCCGTTTTCGCGCCATTGCCGACGAAGTAGGGGCTTTGTTGCTCGCCGATATTGCCCACCCTGCGGGGCTTATCGCTACCAAAATGCTCAACAACCCCTTGCCGCATTGCCATATTGTGAGCAGCACTACCCACAAAACGTTGCGCGGTCCGAGAGGCGGAATTATTATGATGGGTAAAGATTTTGACAATCCTTTCGGCATCACCACGCCCAAAGGCGAAATTCGCTCTATGAGCAGCTTGTTGGACAGTGCCGTTTTTCCGGGTACGCAGGGAGGTCCTTTGGAGCATGTAATTGCCGCCAAAGCGGTTGCCTTCCACGAGGCGTTGAGCGAAGATTATATCACCTATTGCCGTCAGATTATCGCCAACGCACAAGCCTTAGCCACCGAATTGTTGCGCCGCGATTATCGCATTATTTCGGGCGGCACTTCTAATCATTTGCTCCTGATAGATGTATCTAATAAAGAGATTTCGGGTAAAAAAGCTGAAATTGCTTTGGGCGAAGCCGAAATTACGGTAAATAAAAATATGATACCTTTTGATACGCGCTCGCCGATGATTACTTCCGGTATTCGCATTGGCACATCTGCCGTCACCACGCGCGGTATGAAAGAAGCCGACATGCCTTTAATCGTTGATTGGATAGACCGCATCATCAGCAACCCCGATAACGAAGCTGTAAAAAAAGCCGTAAAAAAAGAGGTTCACGATAAAATGAATACGCTGCCTTTGTTCGCTTGGTAGGCAGTGATGAATTGATAAATAAATTTTTATTTTATCCGTAACGCACAGTATGAAAAACTGTGCATTACGGATTTTTTATGTTCAAAGCATTTTGTGTGGGCATACCCCAACTTTGACAAAGTTCCAACTTTGTCAAAGTTAAACACTGCTGCATTTATCGTGGGCATTGGTGCATTTGTCGTGGGTATTGGTGCATTTGTCGTGGGCATTGGTGCATTTGTCGTGGGCACTGTTGCATTTATCGTGGGCATTGGTGCATTTGTCGTTGGCATTGGTGCATTTGTCGTGGGCACTGTTGCATTTGTCGTGGGCATTGGTGCATTTGTCGTGGGCATTGGTGCATTTGTCGTGGGCACTGTTGCATTTATCGTGGGCATTGGTGCATTTATCATTTGCAGTGCCGCATTTATCATTTGCGGCATTGTATTTGGCGTGGGCAACTCCAACTTTGACAAAGTTCCAACTTTGTCAAAGTTAAATACTGCTGCTTGTGTTGTGCGCACTCCAACTTTGTCAAAGTTAAATACTGCTGCTTGTGTTGTGCGCACTCCAACTTTGTCAAAGTTAAATACTGCTGCTTATGTTGTGGCAACTTGGGCTAAATATAAAAAATTCTAATCCCCACGATTCACTGCCCCTTGCAGGGCTTCGGCTTTGAGGAGGCATTCCTGATATTCGGCGAGTGGCTGGCTTTCAATGGTCAGCGCACTGCCCGCCTGCACCGACACCTTCGCCCCCTGCCCGCGATACAAAATGCTGCGTATCACCACATTAAAATCAAAATCGCCGTTGGGTGCAAAGTAACCCACCGCCCCCGAAAACAAGCCGCGCCGCCGTGTTTCGTATTGCTCTATTTGCTCCATCGCTTTTATTTTGGGGCAGCCCGTCATCGAACCCATCGGAAATGCCACCTTCAAGGCGGCTACTGCATCGCGTTGTGGCTCTTTCAATACTGCCTTTACGGTAGAAATCAACTGATGCACCGTAGCAAAACTATACACTTCGCACAATTCTTCTACCGCAATGCTGCCGATTTTGGCAAAAGGGGTTAAATCATTGCGTACCAAATCTACAATCATTATATTTTCGCTGCGCTCTTTGGGATTATTTTGCAATGCCTGTTTCAGTTGCTCGTCCTCTTGGGGAGTGCTGCCGCGCCGTATAGTGCCTTTAATGGGTTGCGAAATCAATACATCGTCCGCTTTTTTTAAAAAACGCTCCGGACTGGCGCACAACAAATACATATCGCCGAGGTGCATATATGCCGAAAAAGGAGCTTGCGCCCGCCGGTTGAGGTTTTGAAACACCTCCAAAGCGTTGATAGCTGTTCCTTCACTTTCAAAAGCCTGACACAAATTGAGTTCATAGACCAATCCCGCGCGAATATCGTCTAATACCTGCTCGGCGCGTTTCAGATAAACGGTCTGGCTCATCGCTGCTTTCAGAGGGGTGCTTCGGGCAGGCAGTATGCTCCTCCTCCTCAGACAAACTGCTGGTATGCGATACTACATCAAAATCAGAGGCAGTAACATTGATTTTTTGCCGCAGAATTTGCTCTAATACCGCTTCGGGAGCGTGGCGCAAACAGGCGATATGCAGCTCACAACTTTCGCGCGGGATAAAGATGACGGTTTCGGGGCGGCAAAAATAGAGTGGGGGAGCAGCGATAAGGTCTTTGTTGTGCGAATAAAGGCTCGGTTCTATTTCGTTTTTTAAATCGTAAGAAAGATAACCAAACAACCAGTCGTTGGCATAGCTGCGGCGAAATTCATCTAAATGCCTGAAAGCGTAGCCCATAGCGGGCTGAATAAAAGCTGCTGCACCGGCTGCCGCCAAACACTCATAAGTTCCGTAGCGGTCGTGTTGTTGCCGATTACTGTCCAAATAAAAGCAACAGGGCTGCTGAGGATGTAGCCAATGCAATATTTTTTGTTTGATGGTAGCGAGGTCGGCGGCGGCAAAAGAATGAACAAGCGTGTGGCGCATAAAAACAGAAAAAAACAAACTTTTTACGAAAAATCGTGCGCTGCAAAGGTAGTATTTTGAGCGTATTCAAAAATAAAAAACGCTTTCAACTCCATACGAAAGCTGAAAGCGTTTTTTATTGTATAAAAGAAAAAGCAGGATTAGCTTTTTTTATAGAGAAATCTTAAAAGAAAGGTTATAGCGGCGACCCATACCAAAGAAAACTGTTGCTGATTCGGCACTATTCAATACCTGATAGGTGTTAGTGCCGTCAAATCCTGAACTAGTGCCATTATTGACAGCATCACTCAAATAATAAGCATCTAAAGCATTTAAAATGTTAAACTGTAATCCACAGCGTATTTGCTTGATTTTAAAATTATATCCGCTATAAAAGTCCAGCAACGTATAAGCAGGCATTTCCCACGATTGGGCTTTGGTTGCGGAGTCTCTCATATTATCGGGGTTGAAGTTGGCATATTGATTGGCAAAATAAGTGCCGCGTATTTTAAAATAAATATCTTTCACAGGCTCTACACGTGCCATCAAACCAAATTGTGTTTGTGCGGCATCGCCTACTTTAATACCGGTAGGGTCAATATAAACCGTTTTTTGTTCAAAAGGGTCAAAGAAGGAGGTAGAAGAATTCCATTGCCAATCGCCCAACGACATCAGACCTTCTATGTCTAACCAGCGAGTTGTTTTCCAGACAAAATCCATTTCTATCCCTTTGTGCAAAGCACCTACTCCGTTTACATTTACTTGTTCGCGGTCGGAGTTGAGGTCGGTGGGGTCGGTAAGCACATATACGGGAGAGTCTAAAGGTTTATTTTCCCACTGTGTATAATAAGTATTGACATTTGCAGAAAATAATACAGTGTTAAAACTATATCCTGCTTCTATGGCATTTACTACTTCATTTTTTGCATCTTCTACTATGTTCATTTTTACAACAGAAGTATTTACATCTTCTTTTAAAGAACCGTTAGTGTTGGCATTGCGATTGGAATTGAATACATTGTCAAAACGCGGTGCTTTGGATAAATGACCTCCATTGACAAAAACTGAGTGTTTATCATTGATTTTATAAGAAAATCCGGTTTTAAAGGTAAATCCTGTAAAATTCTGCCAATCAAATTGTTGAAAATCGGCTTGTGGAGAATCAATGGTATAAGTAGTGCCGTTATAATCTACGGGATTGTAGTAAGATACATAAAAAGAAGTATCTGCCAATGCTACTACTTTGGGTTTCATGTAGTCTTCGATGCGGTAGCCCGTAGTAGCAGCAGAAACATTAACAAAAGCCGACCAACGGCGATAGTCATATTCTAACATACCAAATACACCACCCCAGCGCACAAATCCCGAATAATCGTAGCCGAAGCGGTCGCCTACACCCAAGCGTGAGCTGTCGGCATCTATCATAAAATTGCCAATACTGCGGTAATAATCGCCACCGAGTAAATCATATACTTCACGGTAGTGGTCGCCGCGATAATAGCGCATATCCAAACCGCCCGAAAGTGTAAATTTATCGTTGATGATGTATTCGGCAGTAGAGAGCAAGCCATACCAAAAGTGATTGTTTTTACTGGAACGGATAATGCTTTCACTGCGTTTGTCGGGTTTAAATAAACTTGTACTTTGATTGTCATCGTATAACTTTTGTAAATTCAACAAACCATTGGTGGTGTCTATGCTTGCTGATGTTCCCATCAGTGCCGTTCCGCCGCCGTCACCTAATGACAGGTAAGCTACATTTGACCAAAAAACGCGCTCGTTGGCTTGCCATGAGTGCCGCAAACTGATTTGGGGTTTGTGGTAATAATTACGAGCTGTATTATATTCTTCGCCGTTAAGCAAGCCGACGTGTTGGTTATATTTTAACCCATAAGAATAGGGGAACTTACTATAAAAAGAAGTGTCGGCAATACCCTGATCCAAAGCGTACTGGCGGTCAATGATTTCAATAGGTGTACTAAAAGCCCGTTGTCCGTGCCGTTGCGGTGCACCAAATCCTGACAAAACAATCAGGTGTTTGCCAAATTCTTTATCCAAACGCAGATAATAAAAGAAACCCTCCGTAAAATTGCCGGTTACCCAGCCGTCTCCTTTTTTATACGAAAAAGCCGTGGAAATACCCCAGTCGCCTTTCAAGCGTCCCGAAGTAATGCCGAGTGTGGTACGCGCCATACCTGCCCCTATCTCCTGCGAAGCACTGATGCTGCGTTTTGACTCCATACCGCGCGTAAGAATATTGATAGTGCCGCCTACGGAAGGTGTCGCCAATTTAGAAGCCCCCAAACCGCGCTGCACTTGCATGGTTTTTGTCACCAAATCCAAACCAAACCAGTTGCTCCAATACACCCAGCCGTTTTCCATATCGTTCACCGGCACACCATCTAACATCACCGCCACATTGCGCTGATTAAATCCCCTGATGGTAACACGCGCATCGCCGTCACCGCCGCCCTGTTGTGTGGCATAAGTACCCGGTGTGCTGTTGAGTACCATCGGCAAATCCTGCAAAGCCAGCTCTTCCTGTAATTTGATGTTGGAAATGTTGGAAAAAGCCACAGGCGTTTTGCGGGTTTGTGCAATATCCGCCACCACCATTACCTCTTTGAGTTGCTGGCTGCTGTTCATTTGTATATCTAATGGATAGGTTCCGCCGGTGAGCGTTACACTTTGCACCACATTATCATAACCCACAAATGAAAAAGTTAATTCATACGTGCCGTTTTTGAGTTCTAAGCTATAAGCACCGTCCATGTTGGCTACTGCACCTGTACTACCGGAGCGCACATAAGCACCCAAAAGAGCTTCGCCGGTGGCAGCATCGCTGATAATACCCTGTATGCGTGTAGTTTGCGCAATGGCAGGTACACAAAGCATCAGCAAAAGAAAAAAGAAGAAGTAAAAGCTACGTTTCATAATAAATGAAAATTTTGAGTGTAAAAGTACAAAATACTTATAAATGACGAATATGAAAAATAATGCTTTTGCAGAATGTTAATAAAAAATACATAATTAAATAATAGCCAGTATAATATACTTTGTTAATAGTATTTAATTTATTTGGTGTATAAAAAACATAAAAACCGTATTTTTGCATACTATTTTTTTTTATTATGCTCACACTTCACAATTATATCAATGGCGCGTGGCTACCACCTCAACAGCAACAATATTTTGATAATATCAATCCGGCTACAGGGGAGGTGAGTGGCAATATCCCCGATTCTGATGCTGCCGACATAGAGCAGGCAGTGGCAGCAGCGCAGGCGGCTTTTCCGCAGTGGAGTGCGATGCCCCCCGATATGAGAGCCAAACACCTGCTCCAACTCGCCGCCGCCATCGAACATCATTTGGAGCATTTAGCCGCCGCCGAAAGTGCCGACAATGGCAAACCCATTTCGGTGGCACGCAGCGTAGATATTCCGCGTGCTGCCGCCAATTTTCGTTTTTTTGCGCAAGCCGTCACTCAGTTTTCCACCGAAACGCACCACCAACCGCATTTCCTCAACTACACATTGCGCCAGCCTATTGGTGTAGTCGGCTGTATTTCGCCCTGGAATTTGCCTTTGTATTTGTTTACATGGAAAATTGCCCCTGCTTTGGCAGCCGGTAATTGTGTAGTTGCCAAACCTTCCGAAATTACGCCCGTTACCGCCTATTTGCTTTCCAAATTGTGCGAAGAAGTGGCTTTTCCGAAGGGCGTGTTGAATATTGTGCATGGCAGTGGTGCGCGGGCGGGGCAGGCAATTGTGGAGCATCGCGGTATCAAAGCTATTTCATTTACGGGCGGCACTGCCACCGGTCGCAAAATAGCCCAAACTGCCGCACCTTTATTTAAGAAAATCTCTTTGGAATTAGGAGGCAAAAATCCGGCTTTGGTATTTGCTGATTGCGATTTTGACGCTACTGTTTCCGAAATCACGCGCTCTGCTTTCTCCAATCAGGGGCAGATTTGTCTGTGCAATTCGCGTATATATGTAGAGCGAAGCATTTACGAGCCTTTTAAAACGGCTTTTATAGAAAAAGTAAAAAAATTGCGCACAGGTAATCCTGCTTTGCCCGATACTCAGATAGGAGCAGTGGTAAGCGAAGCCCATCGCGATAAAATTTTATCGTATATCGCTTTGGCGCAGCAAGAGGGTGGGCAAGTGCTGTGTGGGGGCACAACAGCAACAGTGGAAGCACCTTGTCAGAATGGATTTTTTATACAACCCACCGTTATAGAAGGTCTTACTACGCAATGTCGTGTAAATCAGGAAGAAATTTTCGGTCCGGTGGTCACTTTGCAGCCTTTTGATACCGAGTCCGAAGCCCTGATGTGGGCAAACAGCAGCGACTACGGGTTGGCAGCTACCGTATGGACTCAAAATTTGGAGCGGGCGCATCGCTTGGCAGAAACCCTGCAAAGTGGTATCGTGTGGGTAAATTGCTGGATGCACCGCGACTTACGCACACCTTTTGGCGGTGTAAAACATTCAGGTGTAGGGCGCGAGGGCGGTTTTGAAGCACTTCGCTTTTTTACCGAAGCCAAAAATATTACTATTCGCTACTAAAATATTTAAGTGTGTCGTTGCCTTTGGTGCAGTGCCGCAATATACTTGCCGATGATGTCAAATTCTATATTGACGCTATTTCCTGTTTGAATGTTTTTGAAGTTGGTGTGTTCGTAAGTGTAGGGAATAATTGCCACCGAAAAACCGGATTCCGAAGCATCTACCACCGTTAGACTTACTCCATTGACGCAAATAGAGCCTTTTTGTACCACCAAAGCCTGTGGAGAAGGCGTAAAGGAAAAGCGATAATACCAACTGCCATTTTGCGGCTCTACCGCTTCGCAACGCCCCACACCATCTACATGCCCTTGCACAAAATGACCATCTAAGCGGGCATCGGTGCGGAGGGCACGCTCCAAATTAACTTTTTTACCTATATGCCACGAGCCTAAATTTGTTTTTTGCAGCGTTTCATACACGGCGGTTACGGTATGGCTTTGCTCACCGAGTGCCACCACCGTCAAACATACCCCATCGTGTGCAAGGCTCTGGTCTATTTTTAAACCCGCCGAAAGCGGCGAAGTCAGGGTGAAATGCACATTGCTGCCCTCGTGCCGAATTTGTACGACTTCTGCTAAACTTTCAATAATTCCGGTAAACATGCGCTGCATTTAATCATTAAAAAAAGCAAAAATATTGCCGCCTTATTTTTTATAAAAAAAACAACAAACAATAAAATATTTAATTGATAAGTATGTGATTATCAATTAAAAAATAATAATATTTTATATTTTAAACATTGATTGCGGCAATATTAAAAAAATGTTAAACTTTATCCAATGCTTGTTGTAAATCTTCTATTAAATCATCAATATCTTCAATGCCCACACTTAGGCGGATAAGCGAGTCACTTACACCGGTTTTGAGCCTTTCTTCCAAAGGAATGGAGGCGTGTGTCATGGTGGCAGGATGCCCAATTAAAGATTCTACGCCGCCGAGCGACTCCGCCAAAGAAAACAGGTGTGTGCCGCTCAATACGGCGGTAGCACTTTCCATGGTATCTTTTTTTAGTGCAAACGATACCATACCTCCGAAATCGCGCATTTGTTTGGCGGCAATATGGTGGTTGGGGTGCTGTTCAAAACCCGGATAATTCACGCTTGCCACTTTGGAATGTTGAGCGAGAAAAGCGGCTACTTTTTTAGCATTGGCGCAGTGGGCGTTCATACGCAAATGAAGGGTTTTGATGCCGCGCAAAATCAAAAAGGAATCAAAAGGACCCGGTGTAGCACCACAGGCATTCTGGATAAATTTCAGGTCATTGTGTATTGTATCGTCATTGCACACAATCGCACCCAATACCGAATCGCTGTGCCCGCCCAAATATTTGGTGGCGGAGTGCGTAACGATGTCCGCACCGAGCAACATCGGACTTTGCAAATAAGGCGTGGCAAAGGTATTGTCCACTACTACTTTTATTGCGGGAGAAAAATGATGAGCTAATGTTGCAATTGCTTCAATATCAACGATATTAAGCATTGGATTGGTAGGTGTTTCTATCCAGATGAGGCGTGTTTGCGGGCTTAAAAATTTCGCTACATTATCGCTGTCGCGCATATCTACAAAACGAAATTTGATGCCGTATTTTTGGAATACTTTTGTAAAAATCCTGTAAGTGCCGCCGTAAAGGTCGTTGGTAGAAATTACCTCATCGCCGGGTTGCAGGAGTTTGGCAATAGCATCAATAGCTCCCATTCCGGTGCTGAAACACAAACCGAAGCGGGCGTGTTCGAGTGCGGCGAGATTTTCTTGCAATACGTTGCGGGTGGGATTTTGAGTACGCCCGTATTCGTAGCCCTGATGCACGCCGGGGCTTTCCTGCACATAGGTGGAGGTTTGAAAAATGGGAGTCATGATAGCTCCGGTGGAAGGGTCGGGTGCAATGCCCGCATGAATGGCTTTGGTGGCAAATTTCATATTTTTTTATTCAGAAAAAACTTAAACATTCACAAATGCTGAATGTAATTATCAATAGAAATGGTTACGCGATTAATTTATTTTCTGTAAAGAAATGAAGCGACAAAGGTAGTAATTATTGTGCTAAACACTGATAAAACTGTTTTTTTAAGATTTTAAAACAAAATAATGCCAAAAAATCAACATCAATTTTAATACTGAAATGTTGCCACAAATAAATCGGTTTGCCATTTTATTTCTTTTATGGCGATACTTTTGTGTTGTTTTTTATTACAAACAATTAAAAATCAATATTTTATAGCTAATAAATTGTACAATTTTGTTAATCAAAAGGGAATAATATTTGGCGCAATAATAAAAAGCTATTTTTACACACAAAATTACCGAAAACCAACTACTGTAAAATTATGTGTGGAGTATTCGGACAAACACGCCTTGATTTTTCGGCAACCGATTATGTGCATCATTTGCCTATATTATTGGATTCGCCCATTATTGCCGGAAAAGTGCCGCCGGCGCACAACATTTGGACGGGGATGTATGCTCTAGTAATAACCGCCGATACGCCGACACAATACGAGGCGCAACTTTTTGGATTAACACCTTCGTGGGCGAAGAAGAAGATGTATTTGTTCAATGCCCGCAGCGAAGGCAAACTCAACGAAACCAACGATACTCATTATAGGCATGCTGCCAAAGCCGGTATCTACGAAATGCCTTCTTTTCGTGGAGCGGTGCAATATCGCCGCGCTGTGTTGCCCGTTGATTATTTTGTGGAAGGAACTGTAAAAGAGCGACTCAATGAACCTTTTGTTGTGCGCCGACAGGATAAGAACCCTCTTTTGCTGGGCATTATTTGGGAGGAGTGGGCAGATGCCACTACGGGCGAACTGCTACGGGCTTTTTCTATCATTACCACGCCCGCCACCGCTTTATTGCAAAGTCTGCCGCATCATCGTTCTCCGCTTGTTATTGAGCCCAAAATGTTGCCTCTGTGGTTGGATAAAAAAGCAAGTCCGGCACAAATTACGGCGTTGCTCTATGCCGCCGACAGCAATGAATGGGAGGCAAAAAGAGTAGCATCTACATTAAAAGACCGCAGCAACCGCCCCCTTATTGAAATGCTGCACTGACTTGTTTTAGGGCAGGTGCACATCTAAAATAAAAAAAAGAGGTGAAATTTAAAAATCAAAACATCAATAAGGAATTTATAAAAAATTGATAATCAATAACTTTTTATGCTGTATTTTTTTTAAAAAAATATTTTTATGCCCTAGTATTCTTTTATTAAGAATAAGCAATTATATTTGACAAAATATAGTAGGTATTTGTTTTTTTATGAAAAAGATATTGGTAGCCAATCGGGGCGAAATTGCTTTGCGGATTATGCGTTCTTTGCGTGAAATGAACATCACGACAGTGGCGGTATATTCCGAAGCCGACCGTACTTCGCCCCATGTATTATATGCCGATGAAGCCTATTGTATCGGTGCGCCGCCTTCGTGTCAATCCTATTGAAGAGGTGAGCGTATTATTGAAGTTGCACTGAAAAGCGGAGCCGAAGGCATACATCCGGGGTTTGGTTTTTTGAGCGAAAATGCCCAGTTCGCCCGCGATGTTCAAGCCGCCGGACTTATATTTATAGGTCCTTCGCCCGAAGCCATAGATATGATGGGTAATAAACTCACTGCAAAGGCGGCGGCGGCACAATACCAAGTGCCCTTGGTACCCGGCACTGAAGGTGCTGTCAGCGATGTTGCCGAAGCCTTGCGCTTGGCACAGCAAATCGGTTTTCCCTTGTTGATAAAAGCAGCAGCCGGCGGCGGCGGCAAAGGTATGCGCATTGTGCGGCAAGGCAGCGAATTGGAGGAGCAAATGAAACTTGCCATCAACGAGGCACAATCCGCTTTTGGCGATGGCGCAGTTTTTATAGAAAAATATGTCACCGCCCCCCGTCATATAGAAATACAAATTCTCGCCGACCAACACGGTAATACGCTTTATTTGTTTGAGCGCGAATGTTCCATACAACGTCGTCACCAAAAAGTATTGGAAGAAGCACCTTCGGCGGTGGTGTCGCCGCAAATGCGCCAAGCAATGGGCGAGTGTGCGGTGCGTATTGCTCAAGCTTGTAATTACGCAGGAGCCGGTACAGTGGAGTTTATTGTAGATGAAGACTTGAATTTCTATTTTTTGGAAATGAATACACGTCTGCAAGTAGAGCACCCCGTTACCGAGATGATTACAGGTATTGATTTGGTAAAAGAGCAGGTACGGGTAGCACGCGGCGAAAAATTGCGTTTCCGACAGGAGGATTTACAAATGCGCGGACACGCTTTGGAGCTTCGTGTATATGCCGAAGACCCCGCCAACAACTTTTTGCCCGATATCGGCACTTTGCAAACTTATATAAAGCCCGAAGGCGCGGGCGTGCGTGTTGATGATGGCTTTGTACAAGGTATGGATATCCCTATTTATTACGACCCGATGATAGCCAAACTCATCGTGCATGCCGAAGACCGTACCGCCGCCATTGCCAAAATGAAACGAGCCATTGACGAATACCAGATTACAGGCATCACTACTACTTTATCCTTTGGAAAATGGCTCTTGGAGCAGCCCGAATTTATAAGTGCCGATATAGATACACATTTTATACAAAAACATTTTACTGCCGAAAAATTACAAAATTCTGAAAACGACACAACAGCCCTGCAAATAGCAGCACAAATAGCAATATATGCTTGGGAAAAACAGCAAATCAATAACCAACAAAAAACAACATCTTTTGTACAAGAAAAACAAGGAAGCTGGAAACGAAAACGCTCTTTTCTTCGCTAATTTTATAAATAATCCCTGATTGCTATTTTTTGACAATACTTTTAAAATTGATAATAATATAAAATACTGCCAACAACTATATACCCGATTTTTTCAAGGCTATGCACTGATAGAGTATTGGGTAATTAAAAAAACAAATAAACATAATATATTGATAATGAACGTAATAAGGTTTTTTATTAAAAAAAAAATCTTACTACGTTATTAATCTTACAAAAGAATATACTATATTTGTCTGAAAAGTAAAAATATTATATATTTTAATTTAAATAACCAAATTTTTGACCAAATCCTATTTTTTAACCAATTAAATTTTTCAAAACAAATGAAAAAATTAATGCTATCTCTTATGCTCGGCGGCCTAGTGCTTGCCTTGAGCAGTAATGATGTGAGTGCGCAGGCACAGAGAGTATCTCCTGCAAAAGATGTACTTGTGAAAAAAAGAGTTGCAAGTAGCTCATCTGATAATGTTAGTCAGAATAATAATTCAGTTGTAGCAGTGTCGAAGATTAAAGAGAATACGACCGATACACCTAAAGGAACCAAAGTAGGGGCGTTAAGAGCAACAACTCCTTCTGCCAAAGCAGTTGCTCAAAACAAGCCTTTTGAAGAATTGTATGCCGGGGAAAAAGTTTTTATGGAAGATTTGAAGCAAAAAAATCCAGATGTGTACAGAGAGTATCTGAGCTATCGCGAAACAACCAAACTTGCTCAATTAAGCAACGAAGAAAAACAAAAAGCAATTACATCTTTTAAAACTATACGCGGATTAAAATAATTATCTACCCAAAAAATAAAAAACAATGAAAAATATACTTTATACAATATTTTTAATACTAATAGCTTCAAATGTCGCTTACAGTCAATCAGATGTTTGTTCCGTCATAGCAAGTCTTCCAGAGTTAATCCAGAGTACTTCCTGTGTAACTACAAGCGGAAGCACCAGTACTGGCTTTACGGATAGCGGAACAACCACTTGTGTGAATGGAACCGAAGATGATGATGGTTGGTATCGTTTTGTAGCTACAGCAACTTCCGCCACAATTACTGTTGATGGGGCAAGTAACTTTGATGGTGTCGTGGGGCTGTTCACGGGTTGCGGTACGGGGCAGATAGGCTCATGCATAGACAATACAGTAAGTGATGGTATTGAAACTTTATCTGCAACAGGTTTAACTGTGGGCAACACCTATGTAATTCAGGTATATGATTATTCTACAGGCGGCGGCGAATTTACCATTTGCGTAACAAGTCCTCCCCCTCCACCCGCTAATGACAATTGTAGCGGAGCTATATCGGCTACTGTAAATACAGATGATTCTTGTACATCAACGGTAACAGCGAATACCGCAGGAGCCACAAATTCCGGCGTAACTCCATCAGGGGCTTGTACTTCCAATTCAGGAACCCCTGACGACGATATTTGGTTTTCGTTTGTAGCCCCCAGTACTTCTGTTCAAATAATAGGAACAAATGTTTCTGGTAGCACAGATGTTTACTATCAAGTATTTAGCGCAGCTTGTGGCGGTACAACTACTGTTATTTGTAGCGATACTAATTCCGGAGTAACTGCCACTGGTTTGACAGTAGGAGCTACCTACTATCTTCGTTTTTATACTTGGGGTAGTGGTGTAACTACTAATTATACGCTTTGTTTTAAAGTTCCCCCTCCCCCCGCCGATTGTACTGATGTAGATTCAGTAACTCCGGTATGTACCGATACCCCCCTTACCTTTCCGGCAGGTGTAAATCAAGTTGCTGCCCAAACCACCAACCCTAGTATAGGATACGATTGTCTTTTATCCACTCCCAATCCAGCTTGGTATTACTTAGAAATAGGCACCAGTGGTACGCTTTCCTTTGATATTTCTAACTCCGCCAGTTTGGACGTGGATTGGGCTGCTTGGGGTCCTTTCTCAGATGTTAGTGATTTAACAACTAACTGCGGTACAGGCGGCACTCCTTTTGATGCCCCCATTGACTGCAATTTTTTAACAGCGAGTAGTGGTGTCATTGATTTGGGTACTGTAATTGCAGGAGAGGTATATGCAATT
The DNA here is from genome assembly GCA_016711285.1 of Sphingobacteriales bacterium. Classification (NCBI taxonomy): domain Bacteria; kingdom Pseudomonadati; phylum Bacteroidota; class Sphingobacteriia; order Sphingobacteriales; species Sphingobacteriales bacterium. The sequence goes on along the minus strand of JADJTG010000017.1, from coordinate 226,041 downwards.
TTAGTGACCAATTTTAGCAATAGTCCCACGAACATCACTATGGCAACCACAGCAGGAAGCACAGGTTCTACAGATTGCTCCATTCTTCTGCCATGTGATATAGGCGCAGATACCGGAAATGATGTAGCTTATTGCTATGGAGAAACCCCCGGACCCATTGGAACAGATTTGAATTATGATGATACTGGTTTTGATGCCGGACCAAATGCAACGGCAAATGCAGCAGTAATGTTTGCTGAAATTTGTGGAGTTTATAATCCGGCAGATGACACTACGCCCGGAGACCCTACTTCAAATATTAATTATACCGGATTTTTGGTAGGTCAAAGTTATCCATATAATCCGGGTTTAGCCACTGGAGTTGATGGGGAAGGTACAGGATGCGAGTTTATAACCTTAGTGCCTATGACAGTTATAGATGCTAGTGTAAGCCCTGTTTTGGTAGATGGAGATCCTGCTAATATCTGTACAGGCACACCATTACGAATAGATTTTCGCCCCGAAATCACGGCAAGTGGTTCTTATGACTGTGGGGCAGACGAGATTGTATTTACACCAGACGGTGGATCTCAAGATGATGGAACACCAGTAGCTGGAAATTATACTGTTGATATTTTGCCTGATCCTAATACCGAGAGTGGGCAAAGTGTTGCAAGTGGCGCAAGTGCTACATTTACTAATTTAGCAAATGGAAGTTACACTATTACAGTTACGGATAGTGATGGTTGTACGCAAGATTTTGCTTTAAATGTAGCTTGTGCAGGTTGTCCTGTTATAGACTACTCAACTCCTATGGCAGTATGCAGTGGTGAGGCTATTGACTTTACGGTAGGTGCTGGTTGTACCGGATTTACAGGTTCGGGCAACACTGGTACATTTATTGATATTTATTATTATTATGATGGTACTACAACCCAAGCACCGGCAGGCTATGAAAGCACACCTTTGCCGTTCGGTGCTACCTACCCTGATCCGTTTAATGACGGAGATTTAACTCCTATTGTTAGTGACGGCTTGTGTGTTAATCAACAAGATTTGGGCTGGACTAACAATACTTGCGCACCTTTTATAGCATCTTATTTTGCTTTTGTTTTTGATTATGATACGGATGCTAACGGAGATACCTTTGGAGACTATACTTGTAGTGTATATCGTTATGATGTAACCATCTATCCTGCCCAACCTACCGCTTCCGTAACCAATAATACAGCTTGCGGACAACCAACCGTGAAACTTTTGGCAGCAGATGGAACAACCGAATGTATAGCAGATGCTCCTTTTGGTACAGCAGCTACAGCAGTTTGTGCTACAGGAAATACAACTGAAAACTCAAGTGGAACATTTACGGCAGCACAAATTGCTACTGCCTTAGGTGGTGTTGCCACTTGTTATGTAGATGAGCCTTATAGTGGTTCTTCATCTTGCCCGAATGTAGCCCCTGCAACAGCTGATGCGGGAACAAATGTAAGTACAACTTGTACAGACCCTATTGCTTTGGCAGCTATGGGTACAGGTACTTGGAGCGGTGGAGCCGGAGCCTTTAGCAGCACCACAGACCCTAATGCAACATATACGCCAACTACCGGCGAAGCCGGAAGTACCGTTACACTGACTTGGACGGTAGCAGGTACGGCTCCTTGCCCCGATGCAACGGATATGGTGGACGTAACAGTAGCAGCTTGTCCGGCTTGTCCTGATTTGTCTATGGCAGCACCGATGGTGCAAATTACGAATAGCAGCTGCTCTACCGTAGGAGGTACTCCTTCCGGTGGCTCTATCAATGCACCTGCCGCTGCTTGTCCAAGTGGTTCTTCCATTCAATACTCTTTGACCAACAATGGAACTGATTGGTCTGCGGTTTTGCCTACTTACGATCAAGACGGTCCTGCTCAGACGGTTTACACACGTTGTTTGTGCGGATTAGACGGTTCTACGGCAAGTCCGGCTTCTAGCTTAGCTACTGTTCCGGGTACTTGCCCTGCGCCTAGCTTTACATTTACTATTACCGACCCTTGCTCTTGCAATAATGACCAACCTGCCGATAATGCGGCTTTGAATGGTGTAGGTTCATTTGCAGAAACAGTAACTGTGAACACCGGTGCAGGCGCAGCAGGTGCTGGTTTGAGTCTTTATGTAAGTGCTATCAGTGCACATACAGGAGCTACAGCACCAACAGGTATTGCAGTTAATGATTTATTAACAGATAATGGCGATGGCACATACTCTATTACATTTACGCATTATGATGGTACAGGATACACAATAGAAGTATCTTGGGATCAGGATAATGATGATAATCCGGCTACAGGTACTCAACAAGCAGTAGGAACAGAGGGCAACCGTTGCGGTTATCCATCTGCCAATATAGCTGCTTTGGGTCCTTTTGATAATTGTGCCGCACAAGCTGATGTGGCATTGTCTGCAGTTATTGTTGATGGTGGCGGAATCGGTGCTTCTGTTTGGGGCGGAACCGGCGTAAGCGGTACTAATTTCAATCCTTCCGGCTTGGCAGTAGGTACAGCAACCATTAATCTTACTTATACAGGAGCCGATAATGGAAATGTTTCTCCTGATAATGGAACTACAGTAGTATATCCCGGTTGCGAAGCAACTTCTACCGAGAATGTTACTATTACAGCTTGTCCTCCGCCTGCTTGCAACGCGGACAACGGAGACTGGACTACCCCTTAATAGCTTTACGACAAAGTCCTTTATTTTGTTTTCACAAATAAAGGACTTTGTTATGGTTTCATAAAGGTATTTTTATAATTTTCGGCGTATTTACTTTCATATAAAAAGTAAATATCTTGTGTTTTTTTATCATCAATGATGAATCTTGATTGCCGAATTTTATATATTATTAACATAATAATTTTAAAACCGAATGAATTATATTTTTTATAATAAAACCAAAAAAGCAAGGGGATTTCCTATTCCGTCTATATCGCCGAGGCAAATATTCTATTTGTTGATGTTGCTGATATGTATGGTGGGGAATAACAGCCGTATTTGGGCGCAGTGTACTGATGTATATTTAGATAGGGACTATATTAGGGTACAAACTGTCAATTATACCAATACGTCTGGGTATGCCTTGTATTTTTATTTAACTTTGACAGATGGTACAGTAGTGCAGGTATCCGATGATCAAGTTAGCGATGGAATTTATTATTTTTCATCAGCTGGTCTTAGTGTCGGTGCAGAATACAGAGTACATGCTTTAAGTTATGACACTGCTCTTGAACCGACATTTGTGCCATCTTCTTTAATGAATATTAATGATATTGCTGCACAGATGCCTTCGGGTTGTTTTAATACAGACTTTCAGACAGATTATCTCTGTTATAATATTTTGCAAAGCATAGCTTGTGTTCCTGTTGAAGTTTGTATAGGAGATGCGGTAGTTCATACTGTAAGTGACCCCGATGGACCGGATAATGATAAAACAACCATGTATGTGTTGGTTTCAGCAGGGGCGGTTGTAGCAACGAATACTACGGGAGATTTTACGGCTGATATTACTACCAATGGAGCAGGGGATTATGAGTTTTATGCTATTACTTATGACCCTGCGAATCCTCCTTCATTTTTACCCGGAGCAACAATGCCTACGGTGGATATGATGACTGCTGAGGCAAATGCAGGTGTTTGTTTTAATGCTGATATGCTCTCCAGCTATCGTTGCGTTACAGTAAATGCCTTACCAATGGTAACGATAGCGGACCAGACAATATGTGCAGATGTTACGACAGTAGATTTGAGTGCATTGGAGCCTGCGGCTTATGTAGGAGGAGTATGGACAGATGGCAGTGCGGCGTTGGTAGCAGATGCTACTGCGGCAGATCCTTCCACAGGTCCGTTCACCTATACCTACACCGATGCAACAACGACTTGTTCTGATACGGCAGTAGTAGCATATACGATTACTCCGTTGCCGGATGCAAGTTTCACAATGATGAGTTTTTGCGAAGGTGCGGCGAGTTTGGCAGCAACAATTACCGGAGATGCAGGTGGGATATTTTCCTTTGATCCTGCCCCTGCGGACGGAGCAACTATTGATGGCATTACGGGTGTTATCAGTGGTGGCACGGCAGGGACAAGCTATTCTGTGAAATATGCAGTAACAGTGAATGGTTGTTCGGACAGTACCATCGTATCAGTATCAGCGACAGCTTGTGCTTGTACACCGGTAGTCATCTGCGATGGCGATGATTTGATAAGAACCGTTAGTGACCCGAATGGTCCGGACGATGATAAAGTAACGACTTATATATTGACAGATGGTTCAAATGTGGTGGTTACGACGAGTGCGAGTGGCGATTTCACGAGTTCAGTAGTCGGCGGGAATACCTACAATATATACGCATTGACGTATGATGCTGCGGCTCCACCGAGTTTTATGCCTTTGTTGGCAGGAGCTACAATGCCCACATCGGCGGAGTTAGCAACAGAGACAGTATGTTACAATACAGATTTTCTGACGGATTATTTGTGTGTAACGGTGAATATGTTACCAATGGTAACGATAGCGGACCAGACAATATGTGCAGATGTTACGACAGTGGATTTGAGTGCATTGGAGCCTGCGGCTTATGTAGGAGGAGTATGGACAGATGGTAGTGCGGCGGTGGTAGCAGATGCTACTGCGGCAGATCCTTCCACAGGTCCGTTCACCTATACCTACACCGATGTAACAACGACTTGTTCTGATACAGCAGTAGTGTCATATACGATTACTCCGTTGCCGGATGCGAGTTTCACGATGATGAGTTTTTGTGAAGGTGCGGCGAGTTTGGCAGCAACAATTACCGGAGATGCAGGTGGGATATTTTCCTTTGATCCTGCCCCTGCGGACGGAGCAACTATTGATGGCATTACGGGTGTTATCAGTGGTGGCACGGCAGGGACAAGCTATTCTGTGAAATATGCAGTAACAGTGAATGGTTGTTCGGACAGTACCATCGTATCAGTATCAGCGACAGCTTGTGCTTGTACACCGGTAGTCATCTGCGATGGCGATGATTTGATAAGAACCGTTAGTGACCCGAATGGTCCGGACGATGATAAAGTAACGACTTATATATTGACAGATGGTTCAAATGTGGTGGTTACGACGAGTGCGAGTGGCGATTTCACGAGTTCAGTAGTCGGCGGGAATACCTACAATATATACGCATTGACGTATGATGCTGCGGCTCCACCGAGTTTTATGCCTTTGTTGGCAGGAGCTACAATGCCCACATCGGCGGAGTTAGCAACAGAGACAGTATGTTACAATACAGATTTTCTGACGGATTATTTGTGTGTAACGGTGAATATGTTACCAATGGTAACGATAGCGGACCAGACAATATGTGCAGATGTTACGACAGTGGATTTGAGTGCATTGGAGCCTGCGGCTTATGTAGGAGGAGTATGGACAGATGGTAGTGCGGCGTTGGTAGCAGATGCTACTGCGGCAGATCCTTCCACAGGTCCGTTCACCTATACTTACACCGATGCAACAACGACTTGTTCTGATACGGCAGTAGTGGCATATACGATTACTCCGTTGCCGGATGCAAGTTTCACAATGATGAGTTTTTGCGAAGGTGCGGCGAGTTTGGCAGCAACAGTTACCGGAGATGCAGGTGGGTTATTTTCCTTTGATCTTGCCCCTGCGGACGGAGCAACTATTGATGGCACTACCGGTATTATCAGTGGTGGCACGGCAGGGACAAGCTATTCTGTGAAATATGCAGTAACAATGAATGGTTGTTCGGACAGTACCATCGTATCAGTATCAGCGACAGCTTGTGCTTGTACACCGGTAGTCATCTGCGATGGCGATGATTTGATAAGAACCGTTAGTGACCCGAATGGTCCGGACGATGATAAAGTAACGACTTATATATTGACAGATGGTTCAAATGTGGTGGTTACGACGAATGCGAGTGGCGATTTCACGGGTTCAGTAGTCGGCGGGAATACCTACAATATATACGCATTGACGTATGATGCTGCGGCTCCACCGAGTTTTATGCCTTTGTTGGCAGGAGCTACGATGCCCACATCGGCGGAGTTAGCAACAGAGACAGTATGTTACAATACAGATTTTCTGACGGATTATTTGTGTGTAACGGTGAATATGTTACCAATGGTAACGATAGCGGACCAGACAATATGTGCAGATGTTACGGCAGTAGATTTGAGTGCATTGGAGCCTGCGGCTTATGTAGGAGGAGTATGGACAGATGGTAGTGCGGCGTTGGTAGCAGATGCTACTGCGGCAGATCCTTCCACAGGTCCGTTCACCTATACTTACACCGATGCAACAACGACTTGTTCTGATACGGCAGTAGTGGCATATACGATTACTCCGTTGCCGGATGCAAGTTTCACAATGATGAGTTTTTGCGAAGGTGCGGCGAGTTTGGCAGCAACAGTTACCGGAGATGCAGGTGGGTTATTTTCCTTTGATCCTGCCCCTGCGGACGGAGCAACTATTGATGGCATTACGGGTGTTATCAGTGGTGGCACGGCAGGAACAAGCTATTCTGTGAAATATGCAGTAACAATGAATGGTTGTTCGGACAGTACCATCGTATCAGTATCCGCGACAGCTTGTGCTGTACACGGTAGTCATCTGCGATGGCGATGATTTGATAAGAACCGTTAGTGACCCGAATGGTCCGGACGATGATAAAGTAACGACTTATATATTGACAGATGGTTCAAATGTGGTGGTTACGACGAATGCAAGTGGCGATTTCACGAGTTCAGTAGTCGGCGGGAATACCTACAATATATACGCATTGACGTATGATGCTGCAACTCCCCCGAGTTTTATGCCTTTGTTGGCAGGAGCTACGATGCCCACATCGGCGGAGTTAGCAACAGAGACAGTATGTTACAATACAGATTTTCTGACGGATTATTTGTGTGTAACGGTGAATATGTTACCAATGGTAACGATAGCGGACCAGACAATATGTGCAGATGTTACGGCAGTGGATTTGAGTGCATTGGAGCCTGCGGCTTATGTAGGAGGAGTATGGACAGATGGTAGCGCGGCGTTGGTAGCAGATGCTACTGCGGCAGATCCTTCCACAGGTCCGTTCACCTATACCTACACCGATGCAACAACGACTTGTTCTGATACGGCAGTAGTAGCATATACGATAAATCCATTGCCGGTAGTTCACGATGATGACTTTACGATATGTGCAGATTTTACGACAGTAGATTTGACGGCATTTGGCCGTAGGTTATGTAGGTGGGGATGGACAGATGGTAGTTCGTTGTTGTTAGCAGATGCTACGGCAGGCGGATCCTACGATAGAACAATATTGTTACGTACACCGATGCGACTACCAGTGGTGGATACAGCAGTAGTCTGCGGCTTATATGATAAATGCGTTACCCGTGGTAACAATAGATAGTACAGACGATATGTGCAGATGTTACGACAGTAGATTTGACGGCATTGGAGCCGGTAGGTTATGTAGGTGGGGTATGGACAGACGGTAGTTCGTTGTTGTTAGCAGATGCTACGGCAGCGGATCCTACGATAGGACCATTTACTTATACGTACACCGATGCGACTACCAGTTGTGTGGATACAGCAGTAGTTGCCTATACGATAAATGCGTTACCTGTGGTAACGATAGCCGACCAGACGATATGTGCAGATGTTACGACAGTAGATTTGACTGTATTGGAGCCGGTAGGTTATGTAGGTGGGGTATGGACAGACGGTAGTTTGCCTGCAATTGCTGCTGTGGGTACAAGCCCAACGGTTTGTTCAGGAAATGATGGTTACATCACTATTTCTGGTTTAACGGCGGGCGATTCATATACTGTTAGTTATACAGGCAGTGTAGGAACACCTGCTTCTGGAATATCCGCTAACGCAGATGCTTCAGGAGAAATAGTAATTACGGGCTTGGTATCGGGTACATACACAAATATTTCTGTAATAGACGATGCAACTACTTGTTTATCAAATGTGGTGGCAAGTATAAGTTTAATAGATCCGAATGCACCGGCAGCACCGATAGCTTCAGGAGCTACCTATTGTTCAGGTGATGTGATCGCTGATGTTACAGCTACAGGTGCGGTGGGAGCTACATTCACTTGGTATAGCGATGCAGCACTGATGACAGTAGTAGATAGTGATGCAGCGTGGACACCATCAGGTACAGTGGGTACAGAAACAGTATATGTTACACAAACAGTTGCGGGTTGCGAAAGCGCAGCCACACAAGTGGATATTGTAGTGAATGTTTGTGATTGTACACCTACAGATATTTGTTCAGGAACGGATTTGGTGATTACTAAAACGGGATATTCTACAGATCCGGGCTTTGCATTGGTATTGTTATTAACTGATGCGAATGGTATCGTTCAACAAACTTCGGGTGATGTAGTTGCAACCGGAACTTATACTTTCAGTACAACGAGTTTATTAACGGGTTCTACCTATAATATATATGCGTTGAGCTATGATACAACGAATCCTCCATCACCGCTTACTATTAATGTTGGTGATGATGTTGATAACATAGGTACAACAATGGTGGGCTGCTATAACAGTAATTTCTTATCAGATAGAATTTGTTATACTGTTATATCCTGCTGTGAGGCTAATGTAACAGATATTCCTGATCAAGCAATTTGTGAAGGAAATGACCCTGCTTTGGCATATATCATTTCACCATTTGGCGGAATTTTTGGACCTGCTCCTACACCTGAGTCAGATTACAGCTATATATTCTATTTAACAGACCCTGCGGGTAATATCCTCCAAACAGATGGATTATCACCAGTTGCGTTTAGTTCTGCATTAACCAGCCATACACCTGATTTTGACTACTCCGCATTAGCGGCAGCTTCAAGTCCTTATCGTGTTTATATCGTGGTATATAACAATACACACGGTGGATTGAGTGCAGCTACTAATGTAAATAGCTTGACATTAGCTGATGGTGATTTGTGTTTGGAAGCAGATTACTCTACTTTAACCATCTATGCAAATCCTGTATTGACGGATCAAGTAGTAGATTTGTGCCCTGATACTGATTTTGGAACGACATCTGTTGTAGATTTGACTACACAGGAAACAGCAATGGGAGCATCAGGCGGAGTTTGGTATTCAGCAGGATTTATATCTGTTGCTGATCCTACTGCTGTATCAGTTGCAGATGGAGATGTATATACTTATATCTATACAAATACTAATAATTGTGCTGATACAGCAACAGTTACTTATAATATAGGTGTTTGTTGTACTGCCAATGTTACCGATATTCCAGATCAAACTCTTTGCGAAGGTTCTAATCCTTCTTTAGCTTATGTCATATCTGCTTATGGTGGAATTTTCGGACCTCAACCTACACCAACAGCCGATTACAGTTTAGCATTCTTCTTGACAGATGCAGCAGGTAATATTATTCAAGTAGATAGCAACTCTCCTGTTGCCATTACATCTACTACTCATACTCCTGCTTTTGATTATAGTAGTTTGACAACTGCCGTATCTCCTTACAGAGTGTATATTGTTGCTTATAATAATACACACGGTGGTTTATCTATTCCATTGTCAAATAATATCAACGATATTACCTTGGCAGATGGTAGTTTGTGTTTAGAAGCTGATTATTCAACAGTGAATATCACCAATAATCCGGTACTTGCTGATTTGAATCCTGAAGTATGTGAAGATGTGGTGAATACTTTGGAAGCTACCGTTGATTTGACTACATTGGAAGGTGCTATTGGTGCTGCCGGTGGAGTTTGGTCTATTGGTGCCATTGCTATAGCAGACCCAACAAGTGTGCTTGTAGCAAATGGTCAAGTATTTAACTATACTTACAGCACAGCGCAAAGTTGCTCTGCAACCGCAACTGTTACTTATACAGTGTACCCACAAGCAATTGTAAATGCAGGTGGCGATGCAACAGTATGTTATGAACAAGATTTTGTTTATTTAACTGGTGCTTCTATCGGAGGTGGTGCAACTACTGCTTATTGGCAGATTGTATCTACAACCGGTACAGCAAGTGCAATGTTATCCAGTTCTTTACCTACCACTGATCCTGCTTCTATTTTGTTGATGAACTTCAGTGGTTCTGGTACAATTACATTAGAATTGACTACCAACGATCCTGTCGGACCTTGTCCTTTGGTGACAGATCAAGTAGTAATTACGGTAAGTACGCCAATGGTGGCTACAGTTACTTCTACTCCGACAGAATGTGGAGCGAATACAGGAAGTATAACTGTTACTAATGTAAGTGGTGGAAATGGAAGTTATCAATATTCTATTGACGGCGGCTCTACTTATCAGGTAAGTGCTTCATTCAGTAATTTACCGGCAGGTAGTGGTACTGTTACTATCCAAGATGCTTTGGGTTGTACTGTAGATTTACCTTACAACGTAGCCGATCCTACAGGGGCTACTGTTAGTGCAAGTAGCACAGATGTAACTTGTAATGGAGCTACAGATGGTACAATCACTGAAACAGGCAATGGAGGTAGTGGTTCATTTGCTTATATGCTTGGAGCTACCAGTAATACTACCGGTATATTTAGTGGATTAGGTGCAGGTAATTATACCATTGATGTAATGGATATTATTACAAAATGTACTTATCAGGCAAATGTAACCATTGGTGAGCCAACTGCTTTAATAGTTGATGCTGATGCCCTCAGCCCACTTTGTGCAGGACAAACCGGCTCTATCGTAGTGGTAGCAGTAGGTGGCACAGCTCCTTATACTATTCAATTAAATGCCTTGGTGCCAGTAGTGGCTAATTCTTATGTATTTAATAACTTAACAGCAGGTACTTATAGCATTACTGTTACTGATGACAATGGCTGTACTGTTAATGTAGGTCCTATTGATATTGTAATACCTGCTGATGTTACAGCAAGTGCAAATGCTACTCCGATTACATGTAATGGAGGCACTTCCACTATTACTGTGACAGCTTCGGGTGGTACAGGTTCTTTGTCTTATGCTTTAGATGGCGGTATAGCACAGGCTACTAACATTTTCAGTAATGTAAGTGGTGGTTCTCACAGTATTGTTGTAACAGATAGTAATGGTTGTACACAAGATGTATCTATTACTATTAATGAACCTACGGCAATAGTAGCGAGTGCAGTATCGGGCGATATTTTGTGCAACGGCGCGACTACGACAATTACAGTAAGTGCAAGCGGTGGCACTAGTCCTTTGAGTTACAGTTTAGATGGCGGCGCATCACAAAGCAGTTCAATATTTATGAATGTAAGTGCTGGCAGTCATCAGATACGCGTGAGCGATGCAAACGGATGCTACACAGATATCTTGTTGGACATCACAGAACCATCTGCTTTGTCAGCGAGTGCGAACACCGGCACGATATTGTGTAATGGTGGCACGACCTTGTTGAATGTATCGGCGAGTGGTGGCAGTGGCAGTTTGGAATACTCCATCAACAATGGCGGCATTTACAGCACGAACAGCAGTTTCAGTGTAGGTGCGGGCAGCTATGATGTAGTAGTACGTGATGATAATGGTTGTACTTATGTAGTAGGCGCAGTGGTAGTGACCGAACCTGCGTTATTGAGCTTGTCAGCGAGTGCGACAGCAGTAAGTTGTAATGGTGGCATGAGCACGATTACAGCGAGTGCGACAGGCGGCACAGGTGTATTGACCTATACATTAGATGGTACCACCTCCAATACTACGGGCATATTTAGTGGAGTGAGTCTGGGTACACACACGGTAGAAGTAGTAGATGGAAATGCTTGCAGCGACGAAACTACTGTATTGGTGAGCGAACCTACGGCAATAGTAGCGAGTGCAGTATCGGGCGATATTTTGTGTAACGGTGGCACTACGACAATTACAGTAAGTGCAAGCGGCGGCACCAGTCCTTTGAGTTACAGTTTAGATGGCGGCGCATCACAAAGCAGTTCAATATTTATGAATGTAAGTGCTGGCAGTCATCAGATACGCGTGAGCGATGCAAACGGATGCTATGTAGATATATTGTTGGACATCACAGAACCATCTGCTTTGACAGCGAGTGCGAGCACCGGCACGATATTGTGTAATGGCGGCACGACCTTGTTGAATGTATCGGCAAGTGGCGGCAGTGGCAGTTTGGAATACTCCATAGACAATGGCGGCATTTACAGCACGAACAGCAGTTTCAGTGTAGGTGCAGGCAGCTATGATGTAGTAGTACGTGATGATAATGGTTGTACTTATGTAGTAGGAGCAGTGGTAGTGACCGAACCTGCGTTATTGAGCTTGTCAGCAAGTGCGACAGCAGTAAGTTGTAATGGTGGCACCAGCACGATTACAGCGAGTGCGACAGGCGGCACAGGTGTATTGACCTATACCTTAGATGGCACCACCTCCAACACTACGGGCATATTCAGCGGAGTGAGTCTGGGTACACACACGGTAGAAGTAGTAGATGGAAATGCTTGCAGCGACGAAACTACGGTATTGGTGAGCGAACCTACGGCAATAGTAGCGAGTGCAGTATCGGGCGATATTTTGTGCAACGGCGCGACTACGACAATTACCGTAAGTGCCAGCGGAGGTACTAGTCCGTTGAGTTACAGTTTAGATGGCGGCGCATCACAAAGCAGTTCAATATTTATGAATGTAAGCGCAGGCAGTCATCAGATACGGGTGAGCGATGCAAACGGATGCTACACAGATATTTTGTTGGACATCACAGAACCATCTGCTTTGACAGCGAGTGCGAACACCAGGCACGATATTGTGTAATGGTGGCACGACCTTGTTGAATGTATCGGCGAGTGGTGGCAGTGGCAGTTTGGAATACTCCATCAACAATGGCGGCATTTACAGCACGAACAGCAGTTTCAGTGTAGGTGCGGGCAGCTATGATGTAGTAGTACGTGATGATAATGGTTGTACTTATGTAGTAGGAGCAGTGGTAGTGACCGAACCTGCGGCATTGAGCTTGTCAGCGAGTGCGACAGCAGTAAGTTGTAACGGCGGCTTGAGCACGATTACAGCGAGTGCTACAGGCGGCACGGGTGTATTGACCTATACCTTAGATGGCACCACCTCCAATACTACGGGCATATTCAGTGGAGTGAGTTTGGGTACGCACACGGTAGAAGTAGTAGATGCGAATACTTGCAGCGACGAAACTACGGTATTGGTGAGCGAACCTACAGCAATAATAGCGAGTGCAGTATCGGGCGATATTTTGTGTAACGGTGGCACTACGACAATTACAGTAAGTGCAAGCGGCGGCACCAGTCCTTTGAGTTACAGTTTAGATGGCGGCGCATCACAAAGCAGTTCAATATTTATGAATGTAAGTGCAGGCAGCCATGAGATACGCGTGAGCGATGCAAACGGATGCTACACAGATATTTTGTTGGACATCACAGAACCATCTGCTTTGTCAGCGAGTGCGAACACCGGCACGATATTGTGTAATGGTGGCACGACCTTGTTGAATGTATCGGCGAGTGGTGGCAGTGGCAGTTTGGAATACTCCATCAACAATGGCGGCATTTACAGCACGAACAGCAGTTTCAGTGTAGGTGCGGGCAGCTATGATGTAGTAGTACGTGATGATAATGGTTGTACTTATGTAGTAGGAGCAGTGGTAGTGACCGAACCTGCGGCATTGAGCTTGTCAGCGAGTGCGACAGCAGTAAGTTGTAACGGCGGCTTGAGCACGATTACAGCGAGTGCTACAGGCGGCACGGGTGTATTGACCTATACCTTAGATGGCACCACCTCCAATACTACGGGCATATTCAGTGGAGTGAGTTTGGGTACGCACACGGTAGAAGTAGTAGATGCGAATGCTTGCAGCGACGACATTGTGGTATTGGTGAGCGAACCTACGGCAATAATAGCGAGTGCAGTATCAGGGGTTATTTTGTGTAACGGCGCGACTACGACAATTACCGTAAGTGCCAGCGGAGGTACTAGTCCGTTGAGTTACAGTTTAGATGGCGGCGCACCACAAAGCAGTTCAATATTTATGAATGTGAGTGCAGGCAGTCATCAGATACGGGTGAGCGATGCAAACGGATGCTACACAGATATTTTGTTGGACATCACAGAACCATCTGCTTTGTCAGCGCGTGCGAACACCGGCACGATATTGTGTAATGGTGGCACGACCTTGTTGAATGTATCGGCGAGTGGTGGCAGTGGCAGTTTGGAATACTCCATCAACAATGGCGGCATTTACAGCACGAACAGCAGTTTCAGTGTAGGTGCGGGCAGCTATGATGTAGTAGTACGTGATAGCAATGGTTGTACTTATGTAGTAGGCGCAGTGGTAGTGACCGAACCTGCGTTATTGAGCTTGTCAGCAAGTGCGACAGCAGTAAGTTGTAATGGTGGCACCAGCACGATTACAGCGAGTGCGACAGGCGGCACAGGTGTTTTGACCTATACATTAGACGGTACCACCTCCAACACTACGGGCATATTTGCTGATATAACAGCTGGTACACACCTTGTAGAAGTAGTAGATGCTAATAGCTGTTCTGATCAAATTACTGTAAATATTACTCAAAATAGCGATTTGGCTGTTGATGTAGTATTTAGCCCTATTGCTTGCAATGGTGGTTTCAGTATTGTTAGCATTGCTGCTACAGGTGGAGACGGTAGCTATGCTTACTATTTAGATGGCGTTGTCGGTAGCTTTGTTTTCTCTAATGTTGTTGCCGGAACTCACACTATTCAAGTACAAGATGGGCAAGGATGTACAGCATCTCAAACTATTAATATTACAGAACCTTCTGCTTTGAATATTATTTCCGATGTAATGCCAATTGCTTGTTATGGTGGTTCTACTACCGTTACAGTAAGTGTAAGTGGTGGAACAGGAACTTTATCTATTACACTTGACGGTGTTTCAGGTAATGGCATATTCAGTGGTATTACAGCGGGAACTCATAGTATTGTAGTAACTGATGAAAATGGATGTACAACTAATGCTACTGTTGATATTACAGAACCCATACAGTTAATTGCATCTGCTTCAGCAGCAGCGGTTTCTTGTAATGGCGGCACTACTACAATTGTGGTAGTAGCGAGTGGAGGAACAGGTAGTTATGAATACAGCTTGGATGGTGGTACTTTCCAATCATCTAATAGTTTTGCCAATATAAGTGCAGGAACTTATACGGTTGAAGTACGCGATGTAAATGGCTGTTTAGCTACAGATGATATAATAATTACAGAACCAAGTGCCTTAGTAGCATCTGCGGTTGAAGGTAGTGTAGATTGTAATGGCGGCACAACAACAGTAACAGTGAGTGCAACAGGCGGTACAGCACCGTACAGTGGCACAGGCACATTTACAGTAAGTGCAGGCGCATACAGCTATACAGTCACCGATGCCAACGGTTGTACATCAACGGTAAGCGGTACAATTACACAGCCAAGTGCCTTGGTAGCATCTGCGGTTGAAGGTAGTGTAGATTGTAATGGCGGCACAACAACAGTAACAGTGAGTGCAACAGGCGGTACAGCACCGTACAGTGGCACAGGCACATTTACAGTAAGTGCAGGTGCATACAGCTATACAGTCACCGATGCCAACGGATGTACATCAACGATAAGCGGTACAATTACACAGCCAAGCGGTGTAACAGCTTCTGCTATTTCCGGTACTATCGCTTGCTATGGCGGAACTACTACGATCACTGCGAGTGCAAGTGGTGGCACAGCACCTTATCAATATAGTTTAGATGGTGGTACTTATCAATTATCTAACCAATTCTTTGGTGTAGAAGCTGCTAACCACGTTGTAACGGTTCAAGATGCTAATGGTTGTGAATCTGCTGATTTCAACATTACAGTTACTGAACCTGCTTTATTGACAGTAGATGCCACAGTAGCAGCTACTATTACTTGCTCGCAAACAACCGTACAATTAACGGCAACGCCTTCTGCTGCTGTTACTTCTTATAGTTGGGTAGCAAGCAATGGTGGTAATATTGTGAGCGGTGCAAATACAGCAACACCTCTTGTAAATGCGGCGGGAACTTATGCTGTAACAGTGACGAATGCGAATGGTTGTAGCGATACAGATGCCGTACAGGTACAAGCATCGTTGGCACAGCCGGGCGCAGTTGCTGATGTAAATGCTCAAATTACTTGTACCAATGCTACGGTGACATTAAGCGGAAGTTCTTCTACTATAGGTGTTACTTATAGCTGGACAGGTCCTAACGGCTTTACATCTGCGGCTCAAAACCCGAGCGTAAGTGTAGCGGGTACATATACTTTAACGGTGACAAACCCAACTAATGGTTGTTCTTCAACAGATGCAGTGACAGTAACACAAGATCTTACTGCACCAGCAGCTGTTATTGACGGTATATCTGAAATTTGCGAAGGTGAAACAGTTACTTTGAGTGTAGATGCAGCGCAAGATGCTGAAATCGTTTGGAGTACTGGTGAAACTACTAGTTCCATCGCAGTTCAACCCACTGAAACCACTACTTATACTGTAAGCGTAACGGCTGCAAATGGTTGTGTTTCAGAAGGTGAATTTACTATTACTGTAAATGAAAATGATGGTCCTTTGTATTTTGATATTCCTGATTATTGCGCAGGTACACCGGCACCGGCTCCTGTTGGTTTCGGATTTGAAGAAGGCGGTATTTATTGGTTAGATCCTGCTGTTAATGACGGAGCTTATATTGATCCTGTAACCGGTATTATTTATAATGGTGTAGCCGGAACTACTTATGGCGTAAGCTATGATACTCCGGTTCCTTGTCAAGAGGGTTATCACGCTTTTGTAAATGTATTGGATTGCGGACAAGAATGTGCAAACGTAGTAGCAGGTGATTTGAATGACTTAGTGCTTTGTAATCTTGCCGATGGCACACCGGACTTGCCAACTTCAGGTGTAATTACACTTACAGGTGGTCAAGCAGGTGGTATATGGTCTATCAGCCCACAAACGGCAGCGTTTAACCCAAGTACAGGTATATTCAATGCTGCCGGAATGAACGCAGGTGTTTATATGATTACTTATGTAGTAATAAACCCTGATTTGCCGGGTCAAGTATGTCCTGATGCTATTGCTACGGCAACCGTAACTGTGTTGAATTGCACAAGTGGTGGCGGAGATGAATGTCCTTTGGTAACAGTAGATGCTACACCGGGCAATTGTCAAGCCAGCGGTACAAATGGCTCTATCAGCGGTCATATTTGGTATGATAATAATCAAAACCAAATACAAGATGCGAATGAAGCCAATGCAGCCAATATTATGGTAGAATTATACAATACGGCTACAAATACCTTGGTATCTGTAGTAGCTACCGGTAATAATGGTAATTATGTATTCAGCAATTTACCTGCCGGTCAGTATGATGTAAATATTGTAAGCGGTGCAGAAACGACTATTGACCAAACAATGTCGCCTGTAACAATTGGCTCTGCTTCTTCTTATGATTTACAAGTAGTCGTAAATACAGATGATATTACCAGTGGCAGCTTTATGGTATTGCTCAATGGTGCAAACTCCGGTATTTACAATTATAGCACTACAGGTACTCAAACTATCATTACTATTCCTAACTTACCTGCCGGTGCAGGTAGTGCAGTAGTGCAAATTGTGGATAATAATGGTAACTCTTGCAGTGTTTCGGATACTTATATGTTGCCGAACAACTGCCAAAGTGGTCCTGTAAGTGTGAACTTACTCACAGGTTTGTACGAAGCGGTGACACCTTGTATCTTTACAGTTGTATATACTACCGAATGTGTTGATAAAATAAACAATGCCTACACTGCTTATAAAGTAACTATTACTATCAACGGTGTGGCTAACGCTTCTTATACCATCGCATTACCGGGTAATACTACAGCTACTGTAACAGCAGATGCTAACGGTGTAGCCGTTTATTCTTCTGACCAAATTTATCCTTTGGGAATTACTCAGTTTGTAGTTACCGAAAACTCAGAAGGTTGTTCTCAAACTTTAGAGGTTGAAGAGTCTTGTACTGCGGTTACTGCCCTTGAATTGCTTCGTTTCTGGGGTGAAGTATTAGAGCCGGGTAATGAATTGTACTGGATTACTGCAACAGAAACCAATAACGACTACTTTATCTTAGAACGTTCAGTTGATGGTATCAACTTTGAAGCTATCGGCAATATCGATGCCGTTGGTGACTCACAAGTATCCAGCAGCTATCAGTTCTTGGATAAACAAGCTCCGCTTGGTATCAGTTACTATCGTTTGCGTGCCGTAGATATTTTTGGAGTCAATGAAATTGTTTCCACTATCGTGGCACTCACACGCGACAAAGCAGCTGAAGGTATTGTAAATGTAGGTCCTATTCCGACACACGACCAAATATTCATAGACTATATCTCTAATCAAGAAAACACCCTCGAAATTCGCGTTGTAGATGTAATCGGTCGCGTATTGCAGACCTTACAAGTACAGGCAAGTGTTGGTGTAAATCAATGGAATATAGATATGAGTGCTATGTCTGCAGGAGTTTACTTCATCGGTATCCACGATGGAACAAGAGCAGAACAAGTAGTACGCGTAGTGAAAGATTAATCCTATTAGTTTAAAATATTAAAAGCCTATCCCAAATATTTGGGGTAGGCTTTTTTTATCAATACATTTTTTTAAATCTGTTTTAAAAAAGTGTGTATTTTTCTCTATAATACAAATAAATATCTAATACCAAATAAACATCTAAAAGGCACAGTTTGTAAAAAGTTTCCAACCTGTAATGGATTGAATGATAACGTTACTCATATCGTTGATAATATCAGTGACTTTGGCGGAGAGTTCTTCCAGATCTTTGCAAATAATGTTAGCAGTTTTGCCCTTGATGAATCGCCATATCATCTCTGCGGGGTTTAATTCGGGAGAGTAAGGAGGAATAAACAACAGATGAATATTTTTAGGAATTACCAATTGTCGGCTGTGGTGAAAAGCACCATTGTCAAGTAGAATTATCTTGAATTCTTCAGGCTTTTGTACGGAGAGTTTATCTATAAATATTTGAAAGCAGACCGTATTACAGTAAGGCATTTCTAAGGTAAGATTGTCTCCGTTGATGGGGGAATAGGCACCAAAGAGATAGAAGTTTTGGAAGCGATGTTGGTAAGCTACGATGGGTTTTACGCCCTTTGCGGTAAGGCATCGTCTTATATTGGGCAATAACCCGACCCTGCTTTCGTCAGCAACATAAATATTTATACACTGGCAGCCTGAAAGACGAAACTCCTTATTTTTAATGCCTTCTGGCGTGTTTGATAAGTTTTTTTAAAAGTATCAACCGCCGCTTCGTCCTTTTTGATATGGCTTTTCTACCCACCTTGAGTTTTGTGCCAAAGTTTCGCTTCAGATACATCCTTACCGTATTGTATTGCTTTTCAATACCCAACTCCGACTTCAGCCACTGCTGTGCTTCTTTGTAGGTGCGCAACCCATTCTTGGGATCTTTTAGCTTTTGCGATATCCGCTCCTTGTCTGCTGTCTCGAGTTGGCTACGGAAATCACCACCTCTATTGTCCCTGAGCAATCCATCAAGTCCCTGCGATTGGTAAGTAGCTTTCCACCTGTTTATCGAACGCACAGAAGCCCCTGACTTGATGGCAAGAAGATGATTGTGGTGGATACCGCTTTGGATATTCATCAACATCTTTATTTTAGAAACGCCCTTCCTTTTGGCTTTTTATGTAGCTGTTTTAGGTAATCTGCTGACTCTTTTATGATAAGTTCTATGGGTAATGACATAATTACCATACCATAATAACTATGCCAAATAGTTGTTTTAATGGTATAAATAATATAGTGTATAAAGTCTTCTATTCTGTAATGATATGGGCTGATATTGTTACTAATATCAGCCACTCCAAATGTGAAAATGGAGTCTGTAAAACAACTATGCCAAATAGCTATTTTAATGGTATTACTTTAGATTATACGGGGTAGATGACGGCAATGGAGGGGCGGTACTACACCGACAGAACCGGGTTGCATACAACAAGCAACGAGAGACATAAACGTAGAAAGATGCTGTAATGCTGACAACGGAGCATTAGGAAACTAAAAAACAAACAAATAAAGAGATATAATATGTTGATAATGAACGTAATAAGATTTTTCATTATAGAAAACCTTATTATGTTCATTAAACTCATAAAAAATATACTATATTTGTTTTTAAAGTAAAAATATTATAATCTTATTTAAATAACCAAATTATTCAAAACAAATGAAAAAGTTAATACTTTCTCTTATGCTCGGCGGTATAGTGCTTACCTTGGGCAGTAGTAATGTGAGTGCGCAAGCAGAAAGAACAAAAGCCAATGTTGTATTGCCCACGAAAGAACAAAAAACTGCTGGTAAAAAAAGTGTAGAAACAACATCTGTTTCTCCAAAAAAACAACAAAAAGCAAATCCGGTTGTAACAGTGCTACCTGTTAATGCTAAAGCAAGCAGATGTGCTGTTACTTCATTACCTAACAGTGTAGGAACAACAACTATTCCTACAAAAAGAATTTTTTCTAATGAATACTTTACCTTATCTGAGTATAATGCATTAGATGCAAATAGAAAGGAAAAGATGAAAAATGACGCTGCCGTGTATGTGTATCCAGATGGATTAAGTTTGGAAGAAGCTGTATTACAAAGAAAACAAGGCGTAAAAAGTCTCATTACTTCACCCTCAAAATAATTTAAACTATGAAAAATATTATAACTATAGTTTTGACTTTGTTTTTATCTGCCGCTGCTTATGCACAATGTACTCCTGATGCTGCTTTAAATGCATGTACGAGCGGTGTTGATGCAGCTTTGGGTACGCTTTCCGGTGGCGAAAGTGGAACTGTTAGTGGTTTAGAGGGGGAGGGTTCTTCGGTTTCCTTTACGGCAGTTGCAGGTGCACAATATACTTTTGATATTTGTGGCAATTCTAACCCAGGAGACGATCCTGGAATAACAATTTTAGATGCAAGTACTTGTGCGCCGGCTTCTGTACCAACTCAAGTTACGGGTAATTTTAATGATGATGCTTGTGGAGTTTGGTCAGCGATTACCTTTACAGCCATTGCTGCCGGAAACTATGTGGTGTATATAACTCAATTTGGTTGTCTCTCTAATTCATTTATGGTGCCAGTTTCAATGGCTTATAGTGTTGTAGCCCCCCCACCCCCACCGCCCGCTTGTGGTGCAGGCAATCCTATTCCTTCAGATATTTGCTACACAGCCCCATCTATTACCAATCTCAATGGATTTTGTGGTACAACATTGGCTTCTTATAACGATGAGGGAGTTTTTTTTGGTGGTTGTGCAGGCTCTTATACTATTGAGAATAATTCTTGGCTGAAATTTACAGCTGCCCTCGAAGAGGTAGTAATTAATTATTGGATTACAGGAGGAGCTAGTTGTGCTAGTGGTATTCAATTAGCAGTAGTACAAGGTCCTTGTAATGGTGGTGGTATGTTTTCAGTTGCTTGTGCAAGTAACCCTACCGGCGGCATCGGCTCAACTGGAACTTTAAGTATAACTGGTTTAACACCAGGTCAAGATTACTATTTAATGATAGACGGCTATGCCGGAGATGTATGCGATTATGTATTTGGTGTAGAATCGGGGGTAGCCTTGAGCTGTGCTACCTGCGATGTAGATGCTTGTGCTACCAATCCGGTACAAACTGATTTTCCTACCTCAGAAACTAATTTCGGTGGCAATTGTTGGGACGCTATAGGAGCGGCTACCGCATCAGGAGATATAGTAGAGGCGCATATAGCAGGCACTAATACCGTATGTACGGATTTTGATGCTTCTGCCTTTCCTGATTTCATTGGCTTTGATGGTTGTATTTCGTATATAAATGAGAATGGAAGTACTGGTTTTCAAAATACAGCATTCGTTACTTCTGTCACATTGTACCAAGAAATTACTGGTTCCTGTGTAGCATTAGTACCAACGTCATACAATATCTATGGTCAGCCTGAGTTTGATAATAATGTTACTGCCGGTACAACTGCGGGAGATCCAGGCTCTTATGACCCTGCTATTCCAATAACCTATTGCTATACTTATACTTCCGATGGTACCGGTGCTGTCGGCGATGATGATGTTTCAGGAAATACTGCTGTAGCCTATGGTTGTACACAAGTTACCAATGTAGCGGCAGGTACCCAGTCTGCTTGTAATTCTGGCGATAATACCTATACACAGCAAATTACAGTGACATTAGCAAATAATCCTACAGGATTAACGGGTGATGATCAAATTAATATTAATGGTCAATCTTTCACCGTAACATCAAACCCTCAGACTTTTACGCTGACAGGATTAGTAGCGGATGGTAATCCTGTTACAGTAACAACCTACCTGGAGGTTAGTACCGGTTGTGAAAGAGTTGATGCGGCATTATTTACGGCACCGATTGCTTGTTCAGTAGCTTGCCCAACCACTACTGTCACTTGCGGCACCTCTACTACTACCTCACTTAGCGGTTCAGGTGCTTGGAACGTTACTTCTTGTGGTTTTAGTACACTCTTACAGGAGGCTATCTATGAGTTTACACCCACTACTACGGGTACACATACCTTACAAATAACGGCTGCTTCAGGTGGTTTTGCTGATTATTTTTACAAGGTAGCCGGTGGTACTTGTGACGAAACAGGCTGGACTTGTATTTATGATCTCAACTCAGTCGCAACAGTTTCTTTCGGACCACTTACGGCAGGTACCACCTATTGGATTTTATTAGATAGTGAAACTGCCACGCTATCAGTCATACTTGGCAAATAAATTGCCCCGCTCCACCACCTATTTGTCCCTCCACTGCCGTCACTTGCGGCACCTCTACTACTACCTCACTTAGCGGTTCAGGTGCTTGGAACGTTACTTCTTGTGGTTATACTACACCCGGACAAGAGGCTATCTATGAGTTTACACCCACTACTACGGGTACACATAACTTGCAAATAACGGCGGCCGCAGGTGTTTTTATTGATTATTTTTACAAGGTAGCCGGTGGTACTTGTGACGAAACAGGCTGGACTTGTATTGGTGATATCATCGTACCCGCAACAGTTTCTTTCGGACCACTTACGGCAGGTACCACCTATTGGATTTTATTAGATAGTGAAACTGCCACGGCTATCAGTCATACTTGGCAAATAAATTGCCCCGCTCCACCACCTCTGCCACCTATTTGTCCCTCCACTGCCGTCACTTGCGGCACCTCTACCACCACCTCACTTAGCAGTTCAGGTGCTTGGAACGTTATACCAAATATATGTACTAAATAGTCCAATCAAAATATTGAAAAACATAGTCAAAACTGCATATATTCTTAACCTCATTTGAAGTTAGATTTTGACAAGTTTTTGTAATAAAATCACTCACTTGATTTAAAGAACTGCATAAAATATTTGTAAATGATCGTTTAAATTTCCACCATACTTTTCTGCAGGATTAAGTTCCAAGCGAGTATGGAGGAAGAAAAATCATTCCTATATTTTCAGGAATATTTAGTTTTTTAGCCTTGTGAAAGGCAGCATTATCCAAGACTAAAATTTTATATTCCGATGGTCTATGTTTTGATAATTCATTCAAATAAACTTGAAAAGTTTGTGCATTGCATAAAGACATTTCCATCAAGAAATTATCCCCATCCAAAGGGGAAAATGAGCCAAAAAGATAGGTAGATTTAAAAACTTGATGGTAAGGACAGATAGGTTTTATTCCTTTTGAAGTAAGTATTTTCCCATTTCTTGTAAACATTCCAAATCTTGATTCATCTTGAAAATATAGATTCACTGTTTTGTATGGGAAACTTACTGAAAGTAAAAGGTTTATACACTTTTGATGGAAGTTTTTTAAAAGCCTCCACTGCCTTTTCTTCTTTTTGACATGACTTTTTTCGGGCAACTTTTATTTTGGTATTAAAGTTTCGTTGTACATATTTCACCAAAGTAATATACTTCATATCTTTGTGTAATTCAGTATTTACCCAGTTTAGTAGTTCTGTATAACCTACAATTCCATTGCTGGGGTTGGTCAATAATTTTCTAATTGCTCTCGTTCATTGTCCTTTATAATGGAAGGTTTAAAACCAATTCTTCCATGTTTAAAAACGCATCTAAGCCTTCTTTGCATAGATATTTCTCCATTTTAATACGGTGTTATGATTTATTCCTGTTAAATCAGAAACTTCTCTTTTTGAAATTCCGTATGCTCCTGCTTTTTAACACAATAAGAATATTTATTCTTTTGCAATAAGTGGAATACTACGCCTTTGTAAAGATTTAAGTTCTTTGATTGTTTCTTTGATTTGAATAATTTTAGGAAAAGACATATATAAATATTTTATAGTTCAAAATTAATAAAAAATCCATTTCGTAAATATTGGACTATATCTGTTTTATAGATGGTATTACTTCTTGTGGTTTTAGTACACCCGGACAAGAGGCTATCTATGAGTTTACACCCACTACTACGGGTACACATAACTTGCAAATAACGGCGGCCGCAGGTGTTTTTATTGATTATTTTTACAAGGTAGCCGGTACCTGTGACGAAACAGGCTGGACTTGTATTGGTGATCTCAACTCAGTCGCAACAGTTTCTTTCGGACCACTTACGGCAGGTACCACCTATTGGATTTTATTAGATAGTGAAACTGCCACGGCTATCAGTCATACTTGGCAAATAAATTGCCCCGCTCCACCACCTCTTGCCTGCGGAGAAACTTCTGACCCTTATTGTTATTCAACAGCTAATACATTAGAGGCAGTTAGCACCAATATTTGCCCGAATGCTTCTTCAGATATTATCACCCTTACATTTTTACAGGGAGTAGTGGAAGACACTTATGACGAGCTTTATGTGTATTCCGGTGCTACCGGTACAAGTAGTGACCCGCAGGTTCCTTTAACAAACTACTCCATCAATAGTTATTATGGTACGGCAGGCGACTTAACCGGACTTACGGTTACAGCTATTAATCCCGGTGACTGTGTAAGTGTGTATGTGAACACTGATGATTTAGTTAACTGCTCAGACTCAGTATATAATCCTATTATCTTTTCAGTTGCTTGTCCTGCTTGCCCCGATTTATCTTCGGCTGCACCGATGGTAGAAATTACGAATAGCACTTGTTCTACTGTAGGAGGTACTCCTTCCGGTGGCTCTATCAATGCACCTGCCACTCCTTGCCCAAGCGGGTCGTCTATTCAATACTCTTTGACCAACAATGGAATGGATTGGTCTGCGTCTTCGCCTGCTTACGATCAAGATGGACCTGCTCAGACGGTTTACACACGTTGTTTGTGCGGATTAGACGGTTCTACGGCAAGTCCGGCTTCTAGCTTAGCTACTGTTCCGGGTACTTGCCCTGTGCCAGCTTTACATTTAGTATTACCGACCCTTGCTCTTGCAATAATGACCAGCCTGCCGATAATGCGGCTTTAAATGGAGTAGGTTCATTTACAGAAACAGTAACTGCGGACATCGGAGCAGGCGCAGCAGGTGCTGGTTTGAGTATTTATATAAGTGTTGTCAGTGCGCAGACAGGAGCTGTGGTGCCAACAGGTATTGCAGTTGGTGATTTATTGACAGATAATGGCGATGGCACATACTCTATCTCATTTACGCATTTTGATGGCAACGGATATACAATAGAAGTATCTTGGGATCAGGACAATGATGATAATCCGGCTACAGGTACTCAACAGGTAATAGGAACTGAGAGCAACCGTTGCGGTTATCCATCTGCGAATATAGCTGCTTTAGGACCTTTCGATAATTGTGCCACACAAGCTGATGTGGCATTGTCTGCGCTTATTGTTGATGGTGGCGGAATCGGTGCTTCTGTTTGGGGCGGAACCGGCGTAAGCGGTACTAATTTCAATCCTTCCGGCTTGGCAGTAGGTACAGCAACCATTAATCTTACTTATACAGGAGCCAATAATGGAAATGTTTCTCCTGATAGTGGAACTACCGTGGTATATCCCGGTTGTCAGGCAACTTCTACCGAGAATGTTACTATTACAGCTTGTCCTCCTCCTCCTTGCAACACAGACAACGGAAACTGGACTACCCCTTAATAGTCTTGCAACAAAGTCCTTTATTTTGTTTTTATAAATAAAGGACTTTGTCATGACTTTCTAAAGGTATTTTTTTTAAAACAGTTTAAAAAAATGTGTATTTTTCTCTATAAAAACCAAAAAACAATGAATAGAAAAACTTTAAAACTATGGATATGCCTGCTGATAATAACGATGTCGTCTGTCCATCAAACCCTTTCGGCACAGCAGCACGGCAACACGTCTAATATATCTGCTTTTAATACCCAGAGTGAGGCTTATCTTGCGTTGGGGCATATTGACGAAACAAAACCGCAAACTTTTAATTATAACGAGACTCCCAAATTTGCTTTGGGCAAGCGCAACGCCAAATTTTGGCATCATCTCAATGCCGCTCAAATGTTGCTGTTGGAACAATACCAAGTGCCTAAATATATTTCTTACGGAATGAAACATTTAGAGCGGGATATTATGCAATATCAAAAAGCAATGGATATGTGGGATAAGAATAATATTGCTAAAAAAGAGGAAATTATCAGCCAATTAATTAACCTGCAAACACCCCCTGCTACTAAAGATGAAAACGACAAATAAAATATTACTCCTTGCGGTGATTATCTGTTGGAATACGCTTATTTCATTTGCACAGGTAAATAATAATTGCAGTGGGGCAATTATGCTCACAGCAAATGCTCCTTGTGTCAATGGTACTACAATAGGCTCTACTGCCGATGGTCCCGGCGATTGCGATTGTTGTTGTTTTTTGGGCATAGGTGCGGGAAATTTATGCGTTGAAAACGACCACGATGTATGGTATAAATATACTTCGGTCAGTACTGCTGCTATTACAGTAGAAATTACCGGTGTTTCTGGTGGTGGTGCTACCGACTTGGGCATTACAATTTGGGCAGGTTCTTCCTGCTCTGGTCCTGCTCCTGATAATGAATTGGTATGTGTAGATGATAATGGCGATGGCGGAAATGAATTGGCAGATATTACGAGTGGTATATCGGTGGGCAACAGCTACCTTATCCGAATAGCAGGCGATGGCGCATCAGATGTAGCTGATTTCTGCATCAGAGTTTTACAATCAGCCGACAATCCTTGCGAAGCCTTTACACAACCCATACAAGATGGCTGCAATAATGTGTTGGCGATTACACGCTATAACGTAAGCGGCTCTACATCTACTTTCTCAGATGCTTCTACTCCCTGCGCTTATGATGGCAGCAACGACGTGTTTTTTAAAGTGGTAGCTCCTACCAGTGGCTCATTTACTACATTTGTCAATGATTGGGGCGATTATAATATTATAACGCAAGCTAATCTCACCGCTAATCTGTACGAAGGGGCTTGCAACAGCCTCAGTATTGCCGGAGCTGCCGAAACTGTAAACGGAAATGCCGGAATGGATAATCCTGCTACAAATGATTGTATAGATGTTTCACAAGGGTTGTTTAATGATGTCAATAACGGTCCTTTTATTTTTGAAAATCTTACACCCGGGCAGGATTATTATGTGCGTGTTACGGAAGAAGACGACCAATCAGCTTGGGTGGAATTGGCATTTCAGGAAACTTTGTTGGAAGATGTGTGTGTTGATGCTCAGGAATTATCCGGTACAGGCTGTAATTATAGTGCCAGCGATGTAAATGAGCCGGACGACAACAGTTGGACGGGGCAGGCACATTTAGATGGTACAGATGTAAATGGTGATGGCATTGCCGATGATATTGGCAATTGCAATACAAATTGGTACAGCAATGAAAATATGGTGTGGTATTATTTTGATATTACTAACTACACACCGCAGCCTATTACTATCACAGTAGAAGATATTGACTGTGATAATACCGGCGGTGGGCAGCTGCAAATGGGAATCTGGCGTGAAAACGGCGCAACTTGTGCTCCAACAGGTGGAGCTACTGCTGCCAACGGCTTGGGCGGTATGATTCCGGTGGGCTGCAATGTGGGAACTTCCGGTGCTTTAAGTATTACCTTGCCCAACAATATGCCCAACGACCGCTATTATTTAATAATGGACGGTGATGCGGGGGCGCAATGTACATGGAAATTTGTGAGCTTACAACTACTTGCACCTTGTCCTCTCAGCGATTTTGTGGTGGGTGCAGCCGAAGCCCTGTGCAGTGGCGATACACCTGTATTACCGCAAGCAGGCGTTGATTATACCATTGCCGACCCTGACGGAACTTTATTTGGAGCAGTACAATGGTTTGATGACACAGACCCCACTACTGCCAATGTTTATACTCCGGTTGTTGTAACACATAGCGGAGCAGATAATTGTGCTGCCGATGCCGTACAAAGTGTATATGCTTTTGTGCAGTGCGATACCGACCTCAATGGGGTATTTGATATAGCGGCGGGCGACTCGTGGGTACAGGTAGCTCAACATTCGTATCAGGTGTATCCTGCAATACAAAACATTACTCAAAGTGCTTCATCTTGCAGCAATACGGTTACGGCGGCTTGCAACGATATATTGGGAACTGCTACTTCGCCTACGGGTGGTGCTGCCATTGCCAACTGGAACGCCGCTACCGGCATTTATACAGCACAGCCCGGCGATGCCGCGGGAACGCTGCAAATAACAGTGACTTCGGGTATTGCAGGTTATCCTTGCGGCACTTCTGTTCAATCTATTAGTACACCTGCTTGCGCTGCTTTGCCCGTCTGCCAAATTTCGTCTATGTCGGTGAGCAGTACCACACCTTCTTGCAATAATGATGGTACTTATTCTTTTACGATTAATACGGTAGGAGGTCCTGATGCTTCGGTTACGCTTGCTGCTTCGGCGGGAGGCACACAAAGTGGCACATTGCCTGCTACCACAGCCAATGCTGCTACTACTTACACTTATGCTATTGGTACAAATGCTACCATCACAGTCAATGACAGCCAGTCATTGTGTAGTTTTGGTCCTTTTAACATTACATCACCTGCCGCCGACAATGTTGCTATTGATTATCAGCAGCAAGAGGGCGATTGCAATACGGCACCGAATATTATATTGCCGGCAGGCTATACTTGTGTGTATGAGTTTTTGAGCGGTACTTTTGCCGGTACTACGGGCAGCGGTGCTACTGCTGTCTATCCGGCGGGTGTGGTGAGTGGAAATAGTGGTGTGGTACGCTTTACAGTAACAACACCTTGTGGTTTGACCAATACGGTAGATGTCAATTTTATTTGCGTGGTATGTGATTCTAATGCCGGAATTTGGGATAATTAATCTTTTTATTACATAATATGTTTTTTATAAAGAGCGATGACAAATTAAATTTTGTTGTCGCTCTTTTTTTATTTAAAATATCAAAAAAAAATGCTGTGATATGTTTTCTTCTATTCGTGCCTATATACAAACCTGTACACAACTTAGCGAAGATGAATTTTTGTTTTTTGAACGGCGATTGAAGCATAAAAAGATTCCTAAAAAAACATTTTTATTACAACAGGGCGAGGTATGCAATTTTGAAGGTTTTATTATAAAAGGCTGTATAAAAACGTATTTTATTGATAATAACGGATTTGAAGTGATACTGACATTTGCCACCGAAAACTGGTGGGTGAGCGATATGATGAGTTTTTCGGAGCAAAAACCGAGTAAGATGTTTATAGAAACACTGGAAGGCACGGAATTACTGATGCTCACGCTGACTAAAAAAGAAGCGGCATTACAAAAATTCCTGCTTTGGAACGTATGTTCCGCTTGATGTTGCAACGCCATGTGGCTTCCTATCAAGAGCGTATTTTTGCCGGTATTGCCTTGAGTGCCGAGCAACGTTATGATCTTTTTCTGCAAAAATATCCATATTTGCCCTTGCGTATCCCGCAGCACCTCATTGCTTCGTATTTGGGTATATCGCCGGAATTTTTGAGCCGTCTGCGAAAAAGAAAATTGTATAAAAATACACTTTCCCCTCCAAAACCTCCTATTTCTTGAACTACATCAATGCCAATAGGGTAGTAGAGGGTATATTTTTGCACTGTCTTTCTTATCATTCAAAAAAAATATTATAATCTCGTGGACAGAAAAGATTTTTTAAAAAAAGGATTATTGGGAACAGGGATTTGGGTGGCTTCTGAAAAACTCGCTCCGCTTTTTTCCAATAATATTGATGAACTGAAAGATTTGGAACTACTCGGATTTAATCATATTCCTTATACAAATTCAACAGATACTATGGCAAACAGTGTATTACACCAAGCGCACACGAGAGGCAGTGCGCAATTAGGTTGGTTAGACAGCAAACATACTTTTAGTTTTTCGCATTATTACAACCCCGAACGTATGCACTTCGGCGTGTTGCGCGTGCTCAACGATGATACCGTAGCGGCAGGAAAAGGATTTGGCACGCACCCGCACGATAATATGGAAATCATCTCTATTCCTTTGGAGGGCGATTTGGAACACAAAGACAGTATGGGTAATACGACAGTAATCAGGCACGGCGATATTCAGGTGATGAGTGCGGGTACGGGCATTACTCACAGCGAATACAATAAAAATAAAGACCGTGCGGTTAAATTTTTACAAATTTGGTTGTTTCCGAATCGCCGCAATGTAGCACCGCGCTACGACCAAATAACGCTCAATGCAAGCGACCGCCACAATCGTTGGCAGCAGGTATTATCGCCGAATGTTGATGATGCGGGCGTGTGGATACATCAGGAGGCGTGGTTTTATTTGGGTAGGTTTGACAAAGATTTTTCTACCACTTACATGCTTAATCGCAAAGAAAACGGCGTATATGCCTTTGTGATAAAAGGAGATGTGAGCATCAATGGGCAAGCACTCCGTGAGCGCGATGGTTTTGGATTGTGGAATATTGAGCAATTATCGCTCAAAGCCGACTCGCAAGATGCCGAAGTATTGTTAATGGAAGTACCGCTGATGGCGCATTAAATATTATTTTTCTGTAAACCTGCTATCTTTACCGAACTTTTATACGGCAATAAAGTTTTATTGTGTTAATAATATACCCTGCTTTGCAGAATACTAAATTTATTTCACCAAAATATTTTCATGCAACCAACCATTATTGCTTTCGGAGCAAGCTCCAGCCGCAGTTCTATCAATAAAATTTTTGCTTCTTATACTGCACAACTATTTGAGGCTGCTGCTGTGAAAATTTTAGATTTGAATGATTTTCACGCACCACTTTACTCAATAGATGTAGAGCAAGAAACGGGTATTCCGGCAGATGTAAAAACATTTAGCCGCTACTTAGACAGTGCCGATTTAATTATTATATCTTTAGCCGAACACAATGGCTCTTATTCGGCGTATTTCAAAAATTTGCTGGATTGGACAAGTCGCTATAAATCAAAATTATTTGATAATAAAAAAATGTTGCTGCTTTCTACTTCGTCGGGGGGCAGAGGAGGCAAAAGTGTAATGGAAGCAGCTTTGGTGCGTTTTCCGATACACGGGGCGGATATAGTAGCGCATTTCAGTTTGCCCAAATTTCAGGAAAATTTTGATGCCCGACAAGGCGGCGTAGTGGCTGAAGATTTAAAGCAAGAATACGAGGCAGCAGTACAAACAACAAAGTCAGCACTTCAACAATAAGGTGCTGACTTTGTGATATTGGTTTTATAAAAGATAAAAACTCCTTATTTGCCTTTTTTGTCGGATTTATCGGCAGTTTCTTTATATTGATGGGGGTTCCATCAGCAGCGTAATAGTAGTTTTTTCCTTTTGCTTTTAATCTGAATACCTGTGTTTTTGCTGCATCTTTTGCGCCGTAGCTGATTTTAAAAAGGGTTGCTTCGGTGTATGCAGTCGGAAAGCGTTCTCTGAAATGCAGTGATGCCGCTTCTGGAATTTGCGCCCAATCACTCAGGGTTTCTTCGCTATACACCAAGTTGCCATGCAGGTCGTATATGTAGAAATGTGCACCGTCATTGGCATAGCCTACATATTGCGGCAATTTGTTGTCTCTGTCTTTAAAAATCAATTGCTGTTGGTCAGGAAAAAGCGCATCAGCATCAGTGGTGGAGTATTCTATTGCCGTTTTTGAGGTGCTACCGCCCCGCGAACTGCCTCTTTTGGAACGACCGGATTCTTTAGGAAACTTAATGGGCTTCACACTCCACGCCTGTTTTTCGGCTAATTTCTGCATTTTTCGGAACAATTTCTCTCGTTCTTTGCTATCGGTAGCTCTTTGGTGGGCTGTTTTTTCGTATTTAGTTTGGCATCTTTTTTGGCTCTTTTTGCCAATATGCGCTGCGCTTTCGGCGAAAGAGGAGCATTATTGTGCCGCAAACTCATCATTGTTTTGGTGTGTGGCATTACTATTTCCCACGATTCTATGGCTGCTGCTGCCTGCACACCAAAGTCATTTGCAAAAGCCCGCTGAACAGAAAGCGGTACTTCTTCATTGCTCAAAAGAACACCTACACTGTTGTTATTTTTAGTGGTTTTTTGTGCGGTTACACAGTAATAATTTGAAATAGTAATAAATAATAATAACAAAAACTTTACAAGGGTTTTCATGGGCTATTACTTTTTACGAAGAAAATAAAAAAAGTCTTATAAGATATACGTTGTATCTAAAAGAATATTATAAAAAAGCACTAATTTTTTATTGCTTAATAATGAGGGGATATAAGAATATCAGTATAAAAAAAGTATAGACTCGCTTGTATATAGAGGTTATATAAAGTGTTTGTGCGAATTAGGATTTATATTTTCGCAAAAAAGAAATTAGGTTATCCGATAGAGAGGAAATAAGAGTAAAAAATGAAGGGGAAAACTTTGGATTTTATTATCTATAATTATAAACAATAAAGTAATAACAATAAAGAAAATTTATTCATATTGTTGCTGTTTTATAAAAAAAATGCGAATTATTCAGGAAAATATTTATAAATTTTATTTCTTGGCAAAACTCTTGTAAACTCAACAGTTTCTTTTATAAGATAGATACCAATTCTATATTTTCCTATTCTAATACTAAAAGCATTTTTATCTCCTTTCATTTTTTTGATATTGTTGATGCCTTGAGGGTTTTTAGCATCTTCAACATTCGCTATCACTTTTACAATAGCATCTAATACATCTTGGTTTGTAATATCTTCTATATCTTTTTCAAATTTCTCACGAAATTTTGTTTTCATTTTTGTTTAATTTTTTCATAATTCTTTCCTTTGAAACAAATTTCGTTTTTTTTCCTTCTTCCATTGCTTTAAGCAAACCAATATCTAATAAATCTTCATTAGAAAGTGTTTTAAAAGAAACACCAATGCGATTAGCTAAATCAGTAAACAGTTTTAAATCTGCTTTATTTGTTGAAGCAATAATAAGTCCATTCATGTAAAACTGTAGCTTTTTGCCACGAATTCTGGCGAAGGAGTGCCTATTAGAGGAGGTTTGCCAAATTCGGATTTTAGTGAGGTTGTTGTTACTTTCAGAGGTTCTAAAATCTAAAAAACAACATTGATAATCAATGTGTTATAAAAAAGCGGAGAGAGAGGGATTGAACCCCGGAGGTTTGACCCTCAACGGTTTTCAAGACCGCCGCATTCGGCCACTCTGCCACCTCTCCGAGTGCAAAGGTAAATACATTTTTTATAAAAACACCCATCTTTAAAAAAAATATTTTTTGTCATTTTTTGATGGCGGCAACTATCAAAAAAAACGGCTTCACAACTGATTTGCTGTGAAGCCGCTTGGCGGTTTGGAGTGGAGCTGGTGGGATTTGAACCCACGTCCAGCGAAAGTTCCCATACGCTTTCTACACGTTTAGCTTTTGCTTGTTGTGTCGGCGCAGGGCAGGCGCAAAAGCTTGCCTATGCACTGCGCTTATCTTCTAAAATCTTATTACAGTAGCGAAGCATTTACCGCAACCAGCTTGTCGGGGTCGAAAGTTCGATTAGGCAGCGGACAAGCAGACCGCCCACGAACTATGGTGACTAATTCCTTGAATTAGGCAGCCAGGGCATAAGAGTTGCCATCTAAAAAAAACGTTGGCGACTTGATTTTAACGAGCTAAGGCACAACGCTCGACGTGCTTACATACCAAAATCTATCCTGTCAAGTCCAGTCAGCCCCAAATCTGATGTATTAAACACAACAATATTTCAAAAAGTTTCAATAATCAAAAAAAAATATTGTGATTAATATTTTGTAATACGTTTGCTTATATAAAAGAAATTTTTTAAGAAAAAAAATCTATATTTGTTCAAAATGTGTTGCTGAAAATGGAACAGTTCATAGATTTTTTTGCTACAATGCCTACTTATTACAAGTTGCTTTGGATTTTTATTTGTTTGGCAATATGCTGGGTGGCAGAAGGTGCCGTGCCGCTTTTTTCGTTATCATACAACAAATGGAGACACGATGGCATCAACTTGGTATTTTTGTTGAGCACCATCGTTATTAATGTGGGTTTTGGTGCGGCAACGGCGGGTATTTTGGTTGCAGCCCAGCAGCAGCAATGGGGGCTTTTGTACCAAATAACTTTGCCGTTGTGGGCGAAATTAGTATTGTCTATATTGTTGTTGGATTTTATTGCCCAATGGCTGGCACATTATTTATTGCACCGCATCAAATGGATGGAAATTACATTTGGTGCATCATAGCGATACAAAGGTAGATGCCACTACCGGAACGCGCCACCACCCGGGCGACTATTTTATACGCGAAATTTTTTCGTTGGTGACAGTGTTGTTATTTGGTATTCCGGCGAGTTTTTATGTGTTTTATCGGATAGCCACCGTTTTTTTTACTTACTTCACCCACGCCAATATTGTATTGCCTGCTCTCATAGACAAAACCTTGAGTTGGGTGTTTATAACACCGAATATGCACAAATTTCATCATCATTTCTGAACGCCCCTGGACTGACAGCAATTTTGGGAATATCTTTTCTTTTTGGGATAGGATATTGGGTACTTTGATATATGATAACCCCAAAAAAGTACGCTATGGGGTAGATGTATTAGAAGGTACAGATGACGAAAATATCATGTATCAACTCAATATTCCGTTTGATGGCGCCATCAAAACTGATTATTGAGTGTACTTCTTTTAAGAGCTATATTATTTGAGTTGTTTAAAACAGGT
Organism: Sphingobacteriales bacterium; assembly: GCA_016711285.1. Classification (NCBI taxonomy): domain Bacteria; kingdom Pseudomonadati; phylum Bacteroidota; class Sphingobacteriia; order Sphingobacteriales; species Sphingobacteriales bacterium. The sequence goes on along the minus strand of JADJTG010000017.1, from coordinate 190,876 downwards.
GCAAATATTTTTTTATTTTCTGAATAAGCTCTCTACATACGCACGTTTGTTGAAAACCTGTAAGTGTTCCATTTTTTCGCCCACACCGATATATTTGATGGGTATTTTGAATTGGTCGGCAATCCCCAACACCACACCGCCTTTGGCTGTGCCGTCGAGTTTGGTGATGCAGAGTGCTGTTACGTCTGTCGCCTCCATAAATTGTTTGGCTTGTTCAAAGGCATTTTGTCCGTAGAGCCGTCCAATACGAGCAATACTTCCTGAGGGCGCGTCGGGCTTCACTTTTTGTATAACACGTTTGATTTTAGACAGTTCGTCCATCAAGCCGATTTTGTTGTGCAAGCGTCCTGCTGTATCAATCAGTACTATTTCGCTGTGCATATTGATGGCTTCTTGGGTGGTTTCGGATGCGGTGGAGGCAAGGTCGCTGCCCATTTCTTTGGCAACGATAGGCACGCCCACGCGGTCTGCCCATATTTTGAGTTGGGATACTGCCGCCGCCCGAAAAGTATCTCCAGCACCGAGCAGCACTTTATGTCCGCGTTGTTTGTACTGATATGTTAGCTTCCGATGGTGGTGGTTTGCCCACACCGTTTACGCCCACTACTAAAACAATAAAAGGTTTTTGAATGGAGGAGGGTACATCAAAATCCTCTACATCGGGTGAGTTGTTTTCTTCGAGCAATTCAATGATAACTTCTTTGAGCATATCATAAATATCACTTGGAAGTAACATACTTGTCGCGTGCGGCGCGTGCTTCGAGGCGGTCGATGATTTTGATGGTGGTATTCAAATCAACATCACTGCTGATGAGAGCCATTTCTATTTCGTCGAGCACTTCTTCATCAACTTTCGATTTGCCGGCAACGGCTTTCGAGATTTTTTCAAAAATGCTTTGGTTCGATTTTTTTAAGCCTTCATCTAAGTCTTGTTTTTTTTCGCCGGTAAAAAATTTATCAAAAAATCCCATAATTCGTTACTGTATAAAAAAAGTTTAATTTAAAGATAAAAACGCTGAATGAGAGCGGTAAGTTTTTTATTTTCTATAAAAAGATAAACGAAAAAAAGCCCATCTTCAAAAAATGAGCTTAAATGATATAAAAAACCATATTGAACAAAAAAGTCAAAAAAAACAATACTACTTATAAGTAGCTAAAAAATTCTTCTACTTTATCTTTATGTATCATTTTTTCTTTATAGGTGTAAGCTCCGGTTTCAGGGTTTTTTTCGCTTACAACCACTTTTACAAAGTCTTTACCGCCAGATACCTTACCACGGTCGGTACGGGCGTTTTTGGATACTTTTCCCATTGTTGAGTATTATTTGAAATTTTTTTAAAAAAAAAGAAACATAATATTAACAAGCAGTCCCTGTATTTGGGTTCAGAGAGGCGTTGTTTTTATTTAATTTCTTTGTGAGTGGTCACTTTGCGCAAATACGGATTGTATTTTTTAATTCAATACGTTCGGGTGTATTTTTGCGGTTTTTTGGTAGTGATATAGCGCGACATACCCGCCACTCCTGATGCTTTTGCTCGGTACATTCCAAAATTACCTGTACGCGATTGCCTTTTGATTTTTTTGCCATAATATATTTCCGATGAATCTCTGAATTAGAAATAAAAAAATCTTATTGATTGTTTTTTTGTTGCAACTCCATCAAATACTGATAGATTCCTTTTGTTGATGTTGCGAATAGCCGAAGTGGATACTTTCAATACAATCCACTCATCGGTTTCGGGCACATAGAATTTTTCTTTTGCAGGTTCGGATAAAACCAACGCTTAGTTTTTTGGTTGGATTTTGGAACATTATTGCCCGTAATTGGTCTTTTGCCGGTTAAATCACAAATGCGCGACATATTCTTTATTTGTTTTTAATCGTTAGATATAATTAATTAAAAAGCCTCTGCTACGGGCTTTGAGGGTGCAAATATCTGTTTTATTGTATAATTTTCCAAATATTTGTATCATATTTTTTTATAAAATGGTGCAAGGCGGTTTTTTTTACTATTGCAAACGTTTGCCACAGCCGCGTAGCACCTGTTGATTGATAACTACTTCCACTTTTTTGTCAAAATGGTCGCCGCTCATATCATCTGTGCAGCCCTGATGCAATACGGTGAGCAACATTTTATCGTTTCCCTGCTGCACCTGATACGATATTTGCTTGGTTTCTTTGATGACTTTGGCTTGGCTGTATTTGAAGCGGAGGGTGTCAGTGCCGTAGTTGTTTACGAGCAGTATTTCGTCTATGTTGCGGTTGATTTCGAGTACCAGCCCAGGTTCGTTGCCGATGGCGCGAAACTCCACGCCGCGCGTTTTGGCAATGTTCCAAGGGGCGCAGGCGGGCGGCGCGCTCCTGAGTTTCGTTTTTGGGTGTGGCGGCGGCAGGCTGTTGGGCGGTGCTTGCAGGAGGAGGGGCATCTTTTTGTTTGCACTGTGTGAGCGCAGCGATAGCAGCAAAAGCAAAAATGAATGTGTTGTTATAAAAAAAATGTTTCATAATTCAAGAGGCGGCATTTGTATTGCAAGGCGAAAGTACGATAAGAAGATAATACCTTTTCAATTTTTAATAAAAAATAACGTTATTTGCCCTTTGATTTTTATACCTGTGTCGCCATTATTTGTTTTACCAACAAAGTTTGAACTGTATGCGCCAAGTTGTTTTTTATTGTTACTGTCTTTGTGGCGGGCGTTTTTTTTGCCACTTGCTTTTGCTCAAAACGAAACTACCAAAAGTGTAGTGGTGGGGTCATATTCTCAATCCGCTTGCTACGCGCGATGTGATGTTTTCTTTTACCGACAATCCTTTGCTGAAAGCGAAGAGCAAACGATTACCGAATTGCAATCTGATAATTATTTTTATTTTACGCAAGCCGTACAAACGATGAACTTTGTGCATTTGCAATACGGCGGCGAAACGATGGATTTTTTTGTTGGACTTCGGAGCAGTTGAATGTTACATTTAATGCCATAGACCCTGAAAACACTACAATTTTCGGGCGAAAAATCGGCTAAAACCAGTATTTACAAATTTTCAACAGAAATACAACGGAAACCTCAATCGTATGTATTTTTCCAACGATTATTTTTGTATTATGGTTCTTTGATTTGCTCACGCAAGCCAACACGCTGCCTACCCTGATGGAAGGAAAACATTTATCGCCGCCCAACGCCAACGCCAACTGAAAGGATTGGAAGATTTTAAGCAGCAAAAACCCTTGTCGGCGGCATTTTATCAGTGGGCTTTAGATGCCATCAATTACAGCTATGCCGCCAATATGCTGTGTTTTCTGAAAATGAACAAAGAAATCATTGTGCTTGACCCCGCCGCCGCACCTTCTGCTTTGTACGATTTTTTGAAGAAGCCCCCTCAAAGATATATCGGTGAATAATCCTGTTATCTCAATTTTGTGGCGGCTTATTTGGATTATCATCACGAATACCGAAACGGCAAAACGCCCGATGAAATTGATTTATTTTACAATGCTCTCTCGCGTGTGCTGCAAGGCGCAACGAAAGATTATTTTCAGGCGCGTTATATCATTAAATCCCTGAAAAATAAAAACTTAGATTTGTACAATCACTATTTTTCTACTTTTATTGCCGAAAACAAAAACCCTACTTTTGCACAAGCCGTGCAAATGGTGCATCAGCACAATGTGCGCTTTATGAACGGCGCATTGGCTCCCGAAATTGATGCGCACCGCGACAACGGCTCTGACTTGCAGTTGAGCGATTTTCGCGGAAAGGTGCTGTATGTGAGCTTTTGGGCAAGTTGGTGCAAACCCTGCATTGAAAACATGATAAATACCAAATCATTGAAAGAAAGTTTGGTGAAAAAAGGGGTAGTTTTTGTAAATGTATCAATGGATAGAGATGATGCTACATGGAGGTCATCTTTGCAAAATTATCGCCTTTGGGCATCAATGCCATCAGCGACAACATCGCCGCCGCCAACGCCGATTACGGATTTACCACTTTGCCTGCTTATTTTATCATTGACCGCTATGGCTCTTTTCAAAACAGCAGCGACAGTGGTTTGGAAAATGCCCAGAATACGCTTTTGAAATTATTGCAAGAGTAAATAGATAAATAAAAGACAAAGATTTATTGCTTGTTGATAAATTGTTGATTTTTAATATTTTGTAAAATTTGATGTTGGTACTGTTTTTTTACAAAAAAACACTGTTGCAGCGTACATCAAGCGGTTGGTATAATCTTTATTTTCTCCGATGTCCGATACCCGAAACTTAAAAGCACAAGCTGCTTTGCTGGCAGCCAATGTTATTTATGGACTTAATTTTGTAGTTACCAAATCTATCGTACCTGCATATATCGGGGCTTTTGCTTTGGTAACTTTTCGCGTGGGGAGCGTTTTTGTTATTTGCGCTGATAAAACTATGGATAGTGCCGCGCCAGCATATCCGCCCCGCCGACCGCAGTTTGGTGCTGTGGTGCAGTATTTTCGGCGTGTGCATCAACCAATTGCTTTTTTATCAAAGGTTTGTCGCTCACAAGCCCTATCAATGCCGCCCTGTTGATGATTAGTACGCCTATTTTGGTGCTGATTTTGGCAACTTTAATCAATAAAGAAAGATTGGGTTGGCAAAAAATAACGGGTATTGCGATGGGGCAAGCGGAGCAATTTTGAGTGGTGCTCAACAGCAGTAAAAACAACGGCACACAGGCGGGCAATATGTGGGGCGATTTGCTGATATTCATCAATGCCACTTCGTATTCGTTGTATTTGGTGCTGGTGAAGCCTCTGATGCACCGTTATCATTATCTCACTTTGATGATGTATATTTTTGCGGTGAGTTTGTTGCCGGTTACGCTCATTGGCTACAGCGAGGCAGGAGCAGTGGGAGTGGGGGCTTTGCCACTCAAAGCCTACGCCGCCTTAGCTTTTGTAATTATTTTTACTACGTTTTTTGCATATTTGTTGTATATCTATGCTTTGCAAAGTGTGTCGCCTTCGTTGGCGGGTATGTATATTTATGCCCAACCGTTGGTGGCTTCGTTGGTGGCGGTAGCCTTGGGGTGTAGATGCGCTCACTTGGCAGCACGGCATTGCAGCAGCATTGATTTTCAGCGGCGTATATTTAGTCAATTACAAGCCGCGTTGAGGAGGTGGTAAAAAAATATGTTTGGATACATAAAAAAATACTGATGCAAAATCTGTTTTGCATCAGTATTTCACTTTTTTTAAAAAATCCTGTTTTTAATCTTCTGTTTCTGCTTTAGGTTCTATTTTTTTAAGCGTCAGTGCTTGAAATAATGCCTGAAGCTGGGGTGCTCTTCGATGATACAATTACTGTCGGCAATACGCTCCTGAATGGTGCTGATGCGGTTTTGCGTAAGCGGGTGCGAACTCACAAATTCCGTACGAGGTCGTCACCGTAGCTTTGTAAGTGTGTAAATAAATCCACCATTCCTTTGGGGTCTATGTTGTTCTGCAATAAAGTCTGCAATCCGCTTTCATCGGCTTCGCGCTCAAAATTGCGCGAGTAGGAAAGCGACTGTAAATCTTGGGTATGCTCGCTGATAATAGCCATTACGCCGTTGGCATCGCCGAGTACCGCCGAAATCACAATGTAGCCCGCTATATTGCGGCACAGCATTTTGATGGAGTGGCGGTGATTGACGTGCGCCGCTTCGTGCCCCAGCAATGCCGCCAACTCGCTGTAATGCTCCATTTGTTCCAAAATACCCGTAAATACCACAATTTGCCCGTTCGGCAATGCAAAGGCATTGACCATACTTGATTCTATTACAGAAAATTTCAAGGGCTTTTCATTATTCAAGTTCAGGTGGTATGCAAATTGTGTAAGTTGTTCGCTTTTAATGGAGTCTATATTGGCTACCACAGTATATTGCTGATACGCCATATTTCCCAAGTAGTTATCATAAGATGTGGGCAACCAGTTTGCAGCTTTTTCGCCGATATACGGCACTCCATACCAATAAAAAACCCCCATTAATGCCAACACACACACACCTATTGCCACATAAGTACCCAACGAAAACGACAACAAACGCTGATATAAAGATAATTTTCCGCTTTGGTGCAGGATTTTATAGAAATCATTGATAAACTGATGATCAGTAATTTGTATGGTAGCCACACCTGCCCCTTCACGAAAACTTATATGCAATACTTTGTTGAGAAATTCGCAATGCACTTCATCTGCCGCCCATATTTGGGCGTGCAGTACAGGTTTGTCAAAGATAAAATGCCCTTGTTTTTCATCAAATTCTATGAGTATCTCTTGCGGCACAGATGAAACACCATCGAAAAAAATACCTTGAGTATATAGCATATAAAAAGAGCGTATGTATTAAATCATAAGATCAGTATCTAACCAATCGCTCATATCCTCTCGGTGGCATTAGTATAGTTGGCTTCGGTTTGTAAAACGCTGTTTAAATCTATATCTCCTTCCATATCAATATGCGAAACGATGAACTGCATAATGCGCATTTCTACCCAAGCATAGCCCAAGCCCAATGTAAAAATAATAATGAGAAAACTGGGGACGATTAATTTAAAGAAATCGCCGCCGGTAGCAGTAGAAGTAAAACGGATTTGCCGTTGGTCTTTTTCTAAGTACAAATGATCTACATAAAAAGCGAACATATCTTTTTCCCACCAAAACAAATAAATACCAAGCGTAATAATCGTTAAAAAATAACCTTTGAGATTGAGTAAAAAAAACTCAGTTCCCGAAGCCTCATATTTGAACTCAACATCGCCGTAGCGGATATGGCTAAAAATATAATTGCGCAAATTAATTATCCACCAAGGACCGTAAATACCAAAAGTAATAAGCGTTAAAAAAAATCCTTTGAGTGATAATTGCAAGAGTTCATTGCGGTCGCCGCGATACCCGAAGCGAATACCACGCCACGAAGTGCGCGACATACGATAGCGATAAGTGCCATGCAGGGCTAAAGGAGCAAGAATACCCAAACCGCCAAAAAGCACGAGTAATGCTAAAATAACATATCCGTAAATGCTTAACAGAAAAAATAAACCATAGATGCCCAATAAAATCAACAGTGCTTTGATAAAGCCTTTAAACATTTCGTTTCCTGTGCCGTGAAAAGCAAAAGGGTCATTTTCAAGCGCGGTGGAGCCATATACATATTGCAATCTTTTGGCTTTTGCCCAAGGATAATACAAGCCCAAAGTAATAGCAGTTAATATCCAGTTGATAATGATAATACCGAAGTATTCACTGCCTTTGCCCCAAAAAGAAAGTTGATAAGAACGCTGCGTGTTGGCAGGTTCGGTGGGTAAGTAGTTACTTTCCATAAAAGAAATAAGAGGTTTTTGATGAAAAAAAATTGGTAAATAAAGATAGAAATAAATCTGCTATAAAGATATGAAAAATCTTATAATATTGCATAAAAAGCGAAATATTTACCGAAAGGTAAATATTTACGCATATATGAATATAATTATCTGTTGTCTGTCAAGGCTTAAAACCGTACTTCAAACCGACACATTTCAGGTAGTGCCTAAGCCGTACCAGCCGTTGAGGTCGGCAACTGTGGTGGCACTGCTGCTGTCGTTGGCATCTGAAATATATTTTTCGTTCAAAATATTATTGGCGTTCAAGATAGCAGTAAAACTGAGGTTTATAGGTTCACCTGCCTTTTTTGTAGGTGATGTTTTGATAGGGATAGGTGTTCTTAGATTTTTTGTTTTTTTGTGAAAAGAATTTCGTACATAATAAAATCATTACTAAAATACTCCGGCTGATTTTTCTAATCAACTTTTTTTTCGTGCTCCTTCAAAAATACTGCCGCCGTGCGGGCGAGGGTCTTTTCGAGTGGTGTAAATTCAAAGTTCAGGGTGCGGCGTATTTTGGAAGTATCGTAATCGTAGTGCTCCTGCGCCGAAATGGCGGTTTCGCGGGTGAGCAGCGGCTCTGTGCCGCCAAGCCGGTATTTCAGGGCTTCCCACCGCCAGAGCAGTTCCAGCATCCACGGGCGGGCGTGGCGCGTGGGCGGTTTTTTACCCAAATGAAAAGCAATGCTCTCCAACAGGTGCTGATACGAATAAGTGCCGCCGCTTAATACAAATCGCTCGCCCGAAATATCGCTGTTCATCAAAGCGCAGGCGGCGCGTGCCACATCTTGCACATCTACAAAGCCATTGGTGCCGGTGGTGTAATAAGGAAATTCATCGTACATCTGCGCAAAAAACTTCGCCGTTCCGCTGTTCCAGTCCCAAGGTCCTAAAATAATAGAAGGGTTGATAATGACAGCATTTAAACCCTCTGCCATAGCGCGCCACACTTCTTTTTCGGCTTTGTATTTGCTTTTGGCATATTCGCTGTTCAGGGGGCTGTCCACCCAGCGCGTGGTTTCGTCAAGCGGCGGCGGCGGTGTGTTTGTAATTTTGCTGCGTCCCAATGCCGCCACCGAACTCACATGCAGCAGTTTTTGTATGCCTACCTGCAATGCCATATTTACCACATTAGCAGTGCCTTCGCAGTTGGTTTTGAGCATAGCGGCTTGGTGCTTTGGCGAAAAGCTCACCACCGCCGCGCAATGATATACCTGCGAAACGCCCTCAAAAACCGCTTGCAGCGAAACGAGATCTAAAATATCGCCTTGCACCCACATTACGCCCTCGCACGGGGCGTTGGCGGGCAACTGCCGATGATACAAAGCACGCACAGGTTGCTGCGCCGCTTGCAAGCAACGCACTATTTCTAACCCTAAAAATCCGCCGGCTCCGGTAACGAGTATCATAAAAATTTCGTTGAAAAGAAAGTGTAAAGATAAGTAGCTGAAAGAAAGATTTTTGAAGTAGCGGCTTAAAAGTTTATAATAGCCGAAAATTGGGCTTACTTTTACACGCTGCAAAACGGGGGCTGCTCCCACAAAACGGCAGTATTTTATCGGAAACAAAAACAAATTTTTTTTAAAACATACTTTTCTGTATCCTATTTTACTTTTTTTATGATAACATCAATGTATCAACGTTGGGGGGCGATGCTGCTCCTGTTGTGTATGCCTTTTGCCTTGCTGTGGAGTCAAACAGAAAAAGGTACAGCCGAAACCGTCAAAAAGGCTTCTTCCGACCGCTTGGTGCTCGAACTCAATTATGTGGGGGCATCTGCTTTGCCCGACAGTATGACGACCAAGTGGTACAGTCGCGGGGCTAATTTTTATTTAGCTTATGATATTCCTTTGGGCAAAGGTGGGCATTTTTCGTTTTCGCCCGGTATCGGTTTCAGCTCGCACAATTTGTTTAACAACCGACTTTTTGAGCGAGATAGCTCCAAATTGCTCGCCATACCTATTGACAGTAGCACCACCTACAAAAGAAATAAACTCTCTGCCAACTACTTAGAAGTGCCTTTGGAGTTGCGCTGGCGGAGTGCGGCGGATAAGTCGGGCAACCGATTTAAGGTGGGCATTGGTTTGCGGGTGGGCTATTTGCTCAATGTGCATACCAAATATTATGGCACGGTGGTCAATGATGCCAATATTCAGTATGTAACGAAGATAAAAGAAAGCAAACTACCACACCGCAATGAAATTCGTTTCGGACCTACCTTGCGCCTCGGCTACGGCGGGTTTAATTTGGTGGGTTTTTATTCGCTCACGCCTATTTTCAAAAAAGGGAGTGCTCCCGAAATTACCACTTTTTCGGTGGGGATTAGTTTTAATAGTTTGTAGTAAAACATAGGAGTAGATAAAAATCTTCGCTCCTTTTTTTATTTAAAGTTGCTTAATGCCTTTTATTGGTTTGTCTTTATCAATTTTTATCCGCAGTATAGTTGTAAGATGCTATACTGCGGATTTTTATGTGTTTTTTTAGATTCTAAACAGAAAAATATTTTATACTGTTAAAACCTTTGTACATTCTTCTCCAAATTGGCTGATAATTCTAACCGCAATTTTTTGTCCTTTCTTTTTGATTTCGATGGGGTGCGAAATGTGTCCATACAAACGGTCGAAGGCTTCATCGTCAATTTCTATTTTTAGGGTTTTCTCCACTTTCTTTTTGGTGCTGTCTTTGGCTAAATTATCCAATCCTTTTTTCCATTTATCAAATTCGGTTTTGTCTCCACCGCAGAAGAATACTTGCTTCACCACAAAGTTGCTACCGTCATAATCTTCGTCCACCATCCAATAAGCAATGTCGTGAACATTACGGGCTTTTACTTCGTCTTTGATGGGGTCGTAAATGTCTAAGCCTTTGATTTCTACTTGCACCATTGTCTGAATCACGGATTTTTCGGATTTGGGGATTTCGCTGATTTTTTCTGTGGAATCTTTTAATCCCTCTAATCTGTGATTCAGACGAATAAGCTCAATATCAGGCTCGCCAATGGTTACAAAACTGGCGGCTGATTTTGCGGGTTTCTTTTTTAATCCTTCTTGCAATAAATCATCGTGAATACGCGCTTTTGTCACTTCAAATGTCCCCATACTCATCGTTTGCGTGCCGCCTTCTATGTCGCTTTCAAAACTGAAACCGAGAATAATGAGCCAGTTGGCATCTCCTTTTTGACGACATTCTTTTACCGCATCGCTTACCAATTTTTTACTCACCGTTCCGAATTTCGGACCAATGTGAAAATAGGCTTTTTCTTCCCCTTTTTCTGTTTGGTAATACCCTTCAAGGTGCAAAGCTTCTCCACTTAAATTTCTCATATCTGGTTTAAAAACCACCATTTCATCTTTTCTGCCGTTTTTGATACCTGCTGAAAGCAAATGCTGCTTTATGGTCTCTTCAAACTGACCACTCACCACCGACCACTCATCATTCTTGTCTAATTCTTCTGGACTGATGGGTTCATAGTTTTGTAAGGTTTCAACGGTGAAAGGACCACTTACCCGAAGTAGTTTTTTGTCTTGCTCGGGTTGGTCGTAAAGTGTTTCTGTGGCAGGCGGTTCATCGTTTGCCAACGATTTTAAGGTAATGTGCGGAACGGTTTTGTAGATGAAGCCTTGGCGAATATCTCCTTCTGTCTGAATCGCTGATTTTGCAGATTTATAGATTTTACCGTTTTTTTCTGTGGAATCATTTAATCCGCTTAATCCGTGATGCTGACTATAGAGTTTGTAATACGGAAACACCGCCGTCATTAAACGCTGCTTGGCAATGTTCAAGGCAATTCTACTGGTATCAATCGTTATCCATCTTCTTCCCCATTGTTCAGCTACAAAAGCTGTTGTACCACTTCCACAGGTTGGGTCTAAAACTAAATCGCCTGGGTCAGTCGTCATTAAAATGCAGCGTTTAACTATTGTCAAGTGTGGTTTGAACAACATAAATTTTATCCCCACCAAATTGATTTTGCCCCAGATTATCAATGGTCCACAGGTTATTTATTGGCATAAATTGAAATCTTGAAGTATCTAACATACCAAAAGATTAACTCTTATCAATTGGCTTATATTCTTTAAGTCTATTCATACCATTTTGATAATTTGCTTTTCCAATGATTACCCTTTTTAGGTTCATAAATTTTCCTTCTAAATTCAAATTCATAAAAGCAAGTTCTTTTGGTGGATTTTGAGAAGATAAAAGATGAGTTCATCTTTAGAGCCATCAGGTTTCATTGGTAAGCTAAATTTTACAAATTTTCCTTTTCCCATTCTTCAGTTGATATTCTTCTACCATTTTTAATTCAATTTTTTTGTATGCAGATGAGTCTTCACCACCAAACTCCTTTCTCTTTATAAAGTGTCCTATATTTTACTTTTGAAGCATCTTTTGAATACCAAAGTAAGTAATCGCCTGCTCTTGAAAGTGTTGAAGTTTCAAACCCACTTGTTGTTGCATAAGAAATTAAACAAATGAAATTTTCACTTCCAAAAACTTCATCCATTAAATTTCTTACTAAATGCACATTTTCATCGGAAATTTGTACAAAACAAGAACCACTTTCATTCAATAGTTCTTTTGCTATTAATAATCTATCTCTTAAATAAGAAAGGTAGGAATGAATACCGAGTTCCCAAGTGTCACGAAAAGCTTTTATTTGTTCAGGTTCTCCTGTTAGTGCTTCATCATTACCATCTTTTACATCTCGGTTGTTTAATTTTATTTGCCAGTTGCTTCCATACTTAATTCCATAAGGTGGGTCAAAATAAATGGTTTGCACCTGCCCCGCCATTCCTTCACGTTCCAATAAACTCGCCATTACGAGGTGGCTATCGCCTTGTATGAGTCGGTTTGTCCAGCCGTCTTGGTGGTGGTAATATTCACTTACTTTTTCGAGTTCGTCTTTATCTAAAGCATTGCCAAATAGTTCGTTTACACTAAACAAATCCATTTGGTTGCTCTGGGTTTCCGTTACATTGTACAGATTTTTAATTAGCGTTTCGGGTGCTATGTGTTCGTGGCGGTAGAGGCTGCGTATGTCCACCTGCAACAAATCATCACGGTCGTCGTTGCCGTATTTGTTGAGCCAAAAGAGTTCGGGGTCTTGCCCACGGTGTACCACAGGGTTTTTGGGCAATTCCAATACCTTTTTGCCGCTGCTTACTTTCTCGTTAGCTTCTTCATAACCCGCTTCTTCTTTGCTGGGTATGTGGGCACGTTTGTCGCCTTTGTGTTTTATGGATTCCATTGTCTGAATTACTGATTTTACTGATTATTAGATTTCGCTGATTTTTGAGAGAGTATCAGTCTTTTAAACTCTAAACTTTTTGCACCAAAATTGATGAGTAAGCCAATTTCTAATTTATAGGCTTTCAAATAATTTAATGCTTGTGCTAAATGCACATCGTCCAATTGAATAATTGCCTTTAATTCCACCAACACTTTATTTTCTACTACAAAATCTGCCCTTCTGGTGCCAATTGGCTCAGACAAATCTTTGTAGAAAATTTCTTGTTCAATTTCACGGGCAAATTCTAAACCTGCCTTGCTCATTTCATAAGCTAAGGCTCTTTGATAAATGACTTCTTGAAAGCCATTTCCTAAAAATTTGTGTACTTCAAAAGAAGCACCAATAATTTTTTCAGTTATGTCTTTATGCTTTAACTCTTCCATAGTTTTTATTCTCTAAATTTTTAATCTGTGAAATCTATTAATCTGCCTAATCTGCGATTCAGATAATGGAGTTTATTTTTTCGATTAATTGATTCTTGATATTTCGGATGTCGTTTGCCACTTCAATAAAATGCCATTCGGGATATTCGTATTTATCCTTTAAAGCATTTACAGCAGGAATCCAACGGTTTTCTACAAACCATTTTTTCTCTGCTTTGTCTTTCTTTTTATCTTGTCCTGTTATTTCAATTATCAAGTTTTTGGGTAATCCATCTTTTCCTTTCACTCTAACTATGAAATCAGGTAAATACTGTAAGTCTTTGCCGTCTTTAGTATAAGGAATGGCAAAACCTAAAAATTGGTTTTTTATATAACATTCAACCGTTTCTATTTCTTCCAATGTTTTGGCACATATACCTTCCCAATCGCTGTCCATTACCACATAGTTTACGTGGCTTTTATCTGTTTTGTAAACATCTTTAACTGTATATCCACTTACATATTTAGTGCTGCTAAACTTGTTGTAATAGTTAAACACAGGTCTTATATGTTCGGTGGTGTTAAGATGTGGGTTGATGCCACGATATATGTGTCCAATTATCTCACTTGGTTCTTCAAAGTAAAGCAGCTTTTTAAACTGTGGTTCAAGATTGAGGACAATAACTTTTTCATTGTACCATTCTTCGACTATCTTTTTTAGTTTATTGAATTTATGAAAGTGTGGATTTTGCCCATTTTCATCGCTAAACTTTTGCCTTATTAGTTCTTTTGTAATTAGGAATATGAGTTCTTGGTCACGTTTTTCCAAAACACTTTTTACCTGCAATATTTCTTTGTTGGGTGAAATTGGACTTACCAATTCTGTAACAGTTGGCATACCGAAAATTTCATAATTTTCAATATTGCTGAAATCGTATTTTATATCATCATCTAAATTCTCCACACGGTAGCCAATTACATTCGGAAACTCTATTTCCATTTCAGCCTGTCTTTCAGGAATAGCAGCAATATGTGTTAAATCAACAGGCGGCGGCGGTGTTTCGGTTTTGCCCCCTTTAAACATTTTGAACGGAACGCCAATAATATGAGCATATTCAGGCGGAAATTTTTCGATGACGATTTTTCGTTTGTCGTTGGTAGGATTTCCGTCCTTATCGTAGCCCTGCAAAAATAATTCATTCTTCGCAAAGCTCTACCTGCCACTTGCTCGCAAAGTAATTGCGAACCAAAAGCACGTAAACCCATAATGTGAGTTACCGTGTTAGCATCCCAACCTTCGGTAAGCATAGAAACAGAAACTACACAACGAATGTGTGAACCTAATTTACCTTGCTGACCAACGGTGTTTACCACTTCACGAAGAATTTCAGCATCGGAGATGTTGGAGATGCTTCCTTGTCCGTGCATTCGGGCATAATCCTTTTTGAACTCTTCGATTTCGGAAGCAAAAATCTTCTTAAAGTCTTCGTTGATTTGTTCGCCATTCTCCAAAGCATCACTGTCAATCAGCAATGTTGGTGGTCTTCGTAGAGGTTTTTTTGTAGTAGCATCATAATTAGAAAACAAATCATACTGACCACTTACAACTATCAACTCATCACTATTAAGGTATTCGTAACCTGCAATGTATTTATACACTTCCTTAGATACACCTGTGTTGTTGCAAACCACGATAAAGACTGGCGGTGCAGAAAATAGACTTTTCTTTTCTTCTTTATGCTTACGGATACCTTTATCATATTCAACATAGTGATTGTAAAATTGGTCTAACGCACCTTTTACTAATGGTGGCAGATTTGGTCTTTGTTCAATATATTTTTTGCCTTCGGCATTTGCTTCTTTTTTTGTAGTTGTCCTTCCTTTTTTTGGTAAATCATCTTTAACGTGGTCGTATAAATTCCGCAACACTGGCATTGTCAATTCCTGTGTGTTGTCGCTTTCAGGTAGGAATGGGATTTTCACCAACCCGCTTTCAATCGCTTCAATTAAACCAAAGTCTGAAACTACCCAAGGAAATAAACTGTAAGGTGTGTAACCTGAACCTGTTAAATAATAAGGGGTTGCAGAAAGGTCATAAACTGCTTGCAGTTTAAACTTCTTTGCTATTTCACGAAGTCCGCTAAACCAAACGGCTGCTCTTGCGTTTTCGTCAGCTTCTTCATTGTCGGTAGTTTTTTTTGAAGGTTTTGGTTTGTAACAATGGTGTGCTTCATCATTTAAAATCAAAACCCTACTGCCAGATTTGAATTTCCCTAAAGTCCGCTTTACAACTTGTGTAAAATCTTCTTTGTTGTCGGTGTCCATTTTCTTGCCTTCTAAATCCACTTTACCGTCAAAAGGGCTGCGTTTGTTGCCTTGCAGAATTTTAGGTTCAAAAGTGTGATAGTTTGTTATTACCAATCTTGCGTTCAGATTTTCCAAACGATGTTCCATATTCGCAGGAATCAACCCACGAACACGGTAATAATCTTCAATGTCTTTCGGATTTTTGTTTTTCGTGTCAACGAATAAAACGCCAAATCTGCTTTTGATAGTTACACCCGGTGCAACAATTAAAAAGTAATCGGCAAATCGTGTATCGTTTCTATATTCTTGTCTATTGAAATAGTGATAACAAATTAAACAAGCCATTACAACCGTCTTGCCCGAACCTGTCGCCATTTTAAAAGCAATTCTCGGAAGTTGGTCGGCTGGGTCGTCACTTACAGTTTGTTGTCCGTTGCGAAGCAAGTTTAAAATGTGTTGTCCAGCATTTGATTTTTCGGCAACTTCATTGAGCCAAATAGCGGTTTCAACCGCTTCTTGTTGGGCAAAGAAAAGTTTTTTTGTTACAAGTCTTTCGGGATTGTTAAACCAAAAAGTCAGAAGTTCTTTCGTTACTCTTGTTGTGTTTGGATAATTGGCTGTTCGCCAAAGTCCAACTTCTTTTCGGCAAAGGTTAATGAGGAGAGCAATGTATTCTTCGGCATCTTCGTTCCTTTCAAAAACTTCTTTCTGTCCTGTTTGTCGGGTAGGTATAACCGCCGAATCCGCTTTAAATATTCTCCGTCCTTTGCGAATATCTGTATAGTCCAAACTACCTTCGCTGTCTGTGTTGTAATGCAGCAGCGGCTCTACATAAGGACTATTTAATATTGGATTGTCTATTATACTCATTATTTTTTATTAAGATTAATTATTATTTGTTTCTGCCCCATCATAGCAAAGATAAATATACACCCTGAATTTACAAAATAGCTTTTAATGCCTCGTATCCCCCCTCAACCTACCTCTAAAATAGCCCGACCTAAGGCGCAACTAAGACGACCTACCTTTTTGCTAGGTAGCACCTACCTTTTTGGTAGGTCGTCTTAGCTTTTTCGTAGGTATGCCTACCTTTTTGCTAGGTAGTACCTACCTTTTTCGTAGGTCACCCTAGCTTTTTGGTAGGTATGCCTACCTTTTTGCTAGGTAGCACCTACCTTTTTCGTAGGTGTTCCTTGCATTGGGATAGGTGCACCTACCCTAGGGCAAGCACTACCTAAGTTCAGGATAGGTGCAGTACGCAAATAATGTCGTTTTACGACAATTTTGTTGTTCAGATACAAAATTTAGCCCTCTATATATACGATAGCCCTAACCGTTACGTTTTACTACACAATAAAACGCTGATTTTATAAGTCATTTTTCCACTGATATTAAAAAAAGCGAGGATAAGGTATTGCACCGATGCCTGCTTGATTATTTCACAATTTAATTTTTTTTTAAAATGAAAAAACATTTGGATTTGGCGCAAACGCTCACGGCAGCACAAATGAGCGATTTACTCGACTCGCTGCAAAAAAGCCACACTTTGATGAAAAAATTCACTGTGAACCTCAGCGACAACGAGCGCACCGGTTTGCGCACCGTAGCCGAAGGGCGCGAGGGGTATGTGCGCGATTTGGAACGTATGGTGCGCGAGTTTCCGCAAGAATTGTCGGAGAGTTTCAATGCGGCGGAGTTTACGACCTTGTTGGCGGAGTTCGACCGTTGGCGCGAGGTAATGCTGCGGGCAGAGGAAATAGCCGAACTCAGCAGCGACACCGTGCTGGCACTCGGCGCGGCTTTGATGGAAAAAAGCGACTGGGCAAATGACAGTTTTCAGCAGGGCAGAAAATACAATGCCGCCTTAGACCGCGCTTTGGAGCATATCGACCGCTTCAACAGCCGCTTTGGTAAAAGTAAGGAGGGCAACGAAACAGATACGCCGCCCGCTCCTTTCCCTGAAGCCGCCGGATAGATAATTGACAAGGGATAGCCCGATAAAAAAACAGCAGCACAAGCAAAAAACCTGTATCAAAAAAGGTTGCGCCTGTGCTGCTGTTTTCAATAAAAGAACTTACCTAAAAATCATTCTATTAACGGAAAGTCATCATTTTGGGCAAACGAAAAGTATCCCCTTTATCGGTGATGGCTTCTACCTGATATACATAATTGCCGACGGGCAGTTCGAGTTGGTTGGGAACAACAGAAATTTCGTGTACGCCCGCCGCCCTTTTTTCATCAAATACGGCAGCTACTTTTTTACCCGACAAATCCCATAACTCCACCTTCAAATGTGCTGCCTGTTTTAAAGTAATCGGAATAGTGGTTTGATATTGGTAAGGATTCGGAAAATTTTGCCCCACTTCCATTACTTTGGCGGTTTCTTTCTCTATATGCCCCAAACCCGTAACGCCGCTGCCCTGCACCGATACTTCCAAATAAGAAGTATAGCCGCCTGTTGTTGCATCTTCACTTAGGGTTGCCAACTGAAATTCTACGCCGTCAGAAAAAATATTATCGCTGCTGAAAGTCAGCGGGTCAGCACCTTTGGTATATAGCGTAGGATTGGCGAGATAAATGGCGTTTTTTTGCGCTATATCAAAAGTAAGCTGCGAAATAGCGGAATAGGAAGAACTCACATACACCTGAAAATGAATATGTGCGATACGCCCATTGTACCAACCCGGAAAAATCGTCAGAAATTCCACTTCGCCGTTGGCATCGGTAAACTGGTATCCTCTCAAAAAAGTGCTACCCGCCGGTGCGGGGTTCATATTGCTGCTGTATCCCGAATAAAGTCCGTCTTTGGAACAATGCCATATATTCACGCGCACATTTTGCATCGGCTCACAATTATCCGTTCCGATAATTTTCAAACGAACCGTAAAAGGCACTCCTGTTTCCGTTTCGCGTATATCCTGCCTGAAAAAAGTAGTATTTTCGGTCAAATCCAACGGAAAAGGTCCGGCGGTTTCGGTCGGAATAAGGGTGCAACTGCTGCTGCCGGCAGGTACAGACGGAGCAGTAGCCGACAGACCGTCGGGTATTGCCAAGCCCAAACCCGCCAAACTCGCACCTTTTAAAAAATCCTTTCTTTTCATTGTCTAAAAAAATAAAATGTGATAATAGAATATGATAAATGAATATTGATAGATAAAAAAGCAAACCTTACTTACTTTAATCAAAGGTAGAATAAAAAAAGACACCTCTTTATATCTTTTAGTTTTAAAATAAACAAAAAAACATAAATAATTCTGCTGCCTTTGGTAGGTATCCTTTGTACCAAAGTAGAAGTAGATGATTTTTTTTAAAATAAATTTGCTCAACTATTGGGTTTTAAAAAAAACAGTGTAACTTTGTGCCGCTTTTGAAAACAAACCTATTGCTTGTAGGTCAATTTCAAAAAGGTGTTATGATATGTCATAGCGAGCTGGTACCTTAGCTCAGTTGGTAGAGCAAAGGACTGAAAATCCTTGTGTCCCTGGTTCGATTCCTGGAGGTACCACTTTTTCATTTTGTCATTTTTTGTTTTTTTAAGTGTCGGCAAAAAAAATTTGTTGACACTTTTTTGCTTTTATTGCTACGCTACGTTTTTTATGCAAGCCACGCTTCATCATCAGCACCGTGCCTATACCATTGATTTGAGTTGCCCGCTTTGTATTGCGCTGCCTTTGCGGGCGGGTTTTCAAAACCCCAATTGCTTTTACGCACCCCTGCCCGAAATTACACCCGTCAAAAGTGGCGATTTTGTCGGCGATACGCAGCAGGGCGGTGCGGTGAATTTCAAAAATGTACGCCTTAATCCGCACGGCAATGGCACACATACCGAATGTGCGGGGCATATTGCCAAAGAAAGCTGGGTATTGAGCGATTGCTTACAGCAGTATTTTTTCAAGGCAGAGTTGATTTCTTTATACCCACAGCTACTCGACAACGGCGACCGCCTCATTTTGCGCGAACACCTCGAAGCATTTTGCAGCGATTTGAATGCCGAAGCCCTCATTATTCGCACTTTGCCCAACAGTGAAGACAAAAAAACGATGCAATATTCAGGTACTAATCCGCCCTATTTAGATGCTGCCGCTGCCGCTTTTTTAGTAGAAAAAGGAGTGGAACATTTGCTCTTGGATTTGCCTTCCATTGACCGCGAAGAGGACGGCGGCACATTGGCGGCACACCATATTTTTTGGCAATATCCACAACATACGCGCCGTCATTGCACCATCACCGAACTCATCTATGTACCCGACTTCATCAAAGACGGCAGCTATTTTTTGCAAATGCACATCACACGCCTGCAATTAGATGCCAGCCCTTCTATGCCGGTATTATATACCATTTTGGAGGAGCAGGTGGCAAAAATGAAATGAAAAACCAAAGACTTTTACGCAATTTTTAATTCATAACTTATAATTTATATGTCGCTCACTCCCATTAGCCAACTCGGCGAATTTGGTTTGATAGAACGCCTCACTACCAATTTTCCTCACCGCCAGCCCTCCACTGTTTTGGGCGTAGGCGATGATGCTGCCATTCTCGATCACCGCTCGCATTTGACGCTCATTAGCACCGATTTATTGATGGAGGGCGTACATTTTGACCTCACTTATGCGCCCCTGAAACATTTAGGCTACAAGTCGGTAGTGGTTAATCTGTCGGATATTTATGCTATGAATGGCACGCCGCAGCAGGTGTTGGTGTCTTTGGCATTGTCCAGCCGTTTTACGGTAGAAGCGATAGAAGAACTGTATGATGGTATTCGTACTGCTTGCAAACTTTATCAGGTGGATTTGGTAGGCGGCGATACAAGTGCTTCGCAGCGCGGTTTATTTATCAGCGTTACGGCTATTGGCAGCGGCGAAGCTGAAAATATAGTGAGGCGCAGTGGCGCGCAGCCCGACGATTTGATTTGCGTAAGTGGTGATTTGGGCGCAGCTTATTTGGGCTTGCAGGTATTGGAGCGCGAAAAGCAGGTGTTTTTGGAAAACCCGACAATGAACCCACAATTAGACGAATACGCCTATTTTGTAGAGCGACAACTCAAACCCGAAGCCCGCCGCGATATTATTGCTCAACTAAAAGCCTTGCAACTCGTGCCTACCGCGATGATGGATATTTCAGATGGTTTGTCATCGGAGTTGCTCCATATTTGCCGCCAATCACGCACAGGCTGCATCATATTTGAAGAAAATATCCCTTTGCACGCCGATGCTACGGCTTTGGCGATGCAATTCAATTTGTCGCCGGTAACTTGTGCCCTCAACGGCGGTGAAGACTATGAATTGCTTTTTACGGCAAAAAAAGAGGCACTACCGCAGATAGAGCAAATGCCGAATGTGCGCGTCATCGGAAAAATACTGCCCGCCGAGCAAGGAAAAACCTTCGTAGCCCGCGATGGCAACCGCTACGAACTGATAGCGCAGGGTTGGAACGCCCTACGCAAACCATCATAGCTATTCGGCGGCAACAGAAGAAGGATATAATTGTTGATACAAAGCGATGGTTTCGCGGGCAGCCCATACATCATGCACTCGCAAAATTTTAGCTCCTTGCAGTAGGGCAATCATGTTCAGGGCGGTCGTTCCGTTGAGGGCGGTTTCGGGGCTGCCGTGCAGGGTACGCCATATCATAGATTTGCGCGACACACCCGCCAACAGTGGATATCCCCAAACCGTAAATTCCCGCAGGCGGCGCAATAATTCAAAATTATGGACGGCAGTTTTTCCGAAGCCGAAACCCACGTCCAAGATAATATCCTGAATATCTAATTGCTGTAACTGCTGTATTTTTTGGATAAAATAATCGGTAATATCCAATACTATATCATCGCCGTAGGTGGGATTTTTCTGCATAGTTTGCGGTGAACCCTGCATGTGCATCAAAATATAAGGCACTTGCAATTCGGCAACGGTAGGCAAAAGATCTTTATCTAATACCCCCCCCGAAATATCATTGACGATACTTGCACCCACACCAACGTCGGCTCGTGCTACGGCAGCGCGATAAGTATCAATAGAAAAAACAGCATCGGGAAAAGAACGCACCAATATTTCTATCAAAGAAACACTGCGCTGCAACTCCTCTTCGAGGCTCACCGCCTGTGCCTGTGGGCGCGACGATGCCCCGCCGACATCTATAATACTTGCACCTTCAAGCAGCATTTTTTCACATTGTTTCAAAGCGGCATCGTGCTGCATCACACGGCTGCCACTATAAAAGGAATCGGGCGTTGTATTCAAAACCCCCATTACCAAAGGCTGCGACACATCTAAGAGCTTTTCTTTGCAGCGCAACAATGTTTTTTCGGTGTATATCAAAATAAAGGCGAATGAGTATGGATTTAGGGCAGTTTATAAAACTTGTTGGTCGCCATTTTATTTTTACCAAAATCTATTTTAATAATATAGCAGCCTTGTGCTAAAAATTTCGTATCCAATTCGTATAGCTGTAGTCCGACTGATTGATAATTTAGCTTTTCCTGATAAATCAGTTGCCCCAAAGTATTGTAAATCTGTAAAGAAGCAGTTTTGTTTTCGTTGGCGGTTGACCAGTTCAGATTCATTTTTTCCTGAATCATATTAACGGGTAATTCTATGGCATCGGCGGCGGGTATCTCTACAGCTTCGCAAATCATGTTGGTGCAGCCCTCAGTGTTCGTAACACTTAAACATACCGAATTTACACCGGATTGTATTTCGGTAGCAGGGGTTGAATTATCGGAGAAAACCACATTGTTCAATGTCCAAAGCCACGATGCAGCGTTGGCAGTGGTGGATTGCAGCGAAATGATATTTCCATTGATTTCGTAAGTAAAAGCGGCTACAAAGTTGGTACAATTGATTTCAGGAATTTGCACGGTAATCATCTGACAAAATTCATCTTCGCAGTTGTTGGCATCATTCCACACGACCAAACACACATTATACACGCCGCTTTGTGCGTAAGTGTGATGAGGAGTTGCACCGTCGCTGGTCGTTCCATCTCCCCAATACCAAATATAGCCCTGTGTGCCGCCCGACACTTGGCTGCTTGTTCCATTGACAAAAAGCTGTCCGAGGTTGGAGATTTCATATACAAAATGAGCGGTACATTCGGAGGTAGGAATTTGCACGGTAATCATCTGACAAAATTCATCTTCGCAGTTGTTGGCATCATTCCACACGACCAAGCACACATTATACGCGCCGCTTTGTGCGTAAATGTGATTAGGAGTTGCGCCGTCGCTGATAGTTCCATCGCCCCAGTGCCAGACGTAGCCCTGCGTGCCGCCCGACACTTGGCTGCTTGTTCCATTGACAAAAAGCTGTCCGGTGTTGGAGATTTCATATACAAAATGAGCGGTACATTCAGGAGTTCAGGAACTTGCACGGTAATCGTTTGACAAAATTGATCTTCGCAGTTGTTGTCATCATTCCACACCACCAAGCACACATTATATACGCCGCTTTGTGCGTAAATGTGATTAGGAGTTGCGCCGTCGCTGGTCGTTCCATCTCCCCAGTGCCAGATGTAGCCCTGTGTGCCGCCCGACACTTGGCTGCTTGTTCCATTGACAAAAAGCTGTCCGAGGTTGGAGATTTCATATACAAAATGAGCGGTACATTCGGAGGTAGGAATTTGGACGGTAATCATCTGACAAAATTGATCTTCGCAGTTGTTGTCATCGTTCCACACGACCAAGCACACATTATACGCGCCGCTTTGTGCGTAAATGTGATTAGGAGTTGCGCCGTCGCTGGTCGTTCCATCACCCCAGTACCAGATGTAGCCCTGTGTGCCGCCCGATACTTGGCTGCTCGTTCCATTGACAAAAAGCTGTCCGGTATTGGACATTTCATATACAAAATGAGCGGTACATTCGGGAGTAGGAATTTGGACGGTAATCATTTGGCAAAATTCATCTTCGCAGTTGTTGGCATCATTCCACACGACCAAGCACACATTATACGCGCCGCTTTGTGCGTAAATATGATTAGGAGTTGCGCCGTCGCTGGTCGTTCCATCACCCCAGTGCCAGATGTAGCCCTGTGTGCCGCCCGACACTTGGCTGCTTGTTCCATTGACAAAAAGCTGTCCGGTGTTGGATATTTCATATACAAAATGAGCGGTACATTCTGTTTCAGGAATTTGCACGGTGACTAATTTGCAGGTTGTACTGTTGCACCATTCCGATTGAATTGTAAGGCATATTTCATATTGTCCACTTTCGCTGTAAATATGCGTGGGATCAAACAGCGATGAAGAAGTGCCATCGCCAAAAGTCCATAGACTTTGTCCGAAATTTCCACTTGAATTGTTATCAAAAATCAAGGTGTTGCCGTTGCTGATTTCAAAAGCAAAATTTGCAGCAAAATTTGCGCAAGGGTCGCCTTGTGCGAATAAGGCAGTACTCAAAAACAGGTAGAATATAAGGTGTAAAGTATATTTCATAAAACATTAAAAATTGAAAGAATACGAAAAATAGGACAACTCAAATATAAAATCATTTTTTGAATGATATGTCATATTTTATATTTGTTGCTTATAGAAGCACAATTTTCGTATATTTTTTGCACAAAAAATCATTTACCTTTGCATTTTTCATTTTATTCATCACACTTTTTAGAAGCGTATTGTTTTATAAAAAATATGACCTATCCCATTGTAGCACTCGGCGACCCTATACTCAGAAAAGTGGCACAAGCCATCAATCCCGACGACCCGAACATCTCCGAAATTATTGCTAACATGTACGAAACCATGTATAATGCCAAAGGCGTAGGGTTGGCGGCTCCGCAGGTGGGTTTGTCGCTACGGCTGTTTGTGATTGACAGCACTCCAATGATGGACGAGGAGGAAGAAGAGCAGCAGGAGCAACCCCTAAAGAAAATTTTTATCAATGCACAAAAAATAGAGGAATATGGTGAAACGTGGTCTTATGCGGAGGGTTGTTTGAGTATTCCGGGTATTTCGGAAAATGTGATGCGCCCCGATACCATTCGTTTGCGCTATTATGATGAAAATTTTCAGCAACACGAGGAAGTGTTTACCGGCTTAAATGCGCGGGTCATTCAGCACGAATACGACCATATTGAAGGCATTTTATTTATTGATTACCTCAAACCACTCAAACGCCGGCTTTTACAAAGCAAACTGGAACGCATTACCAAAGGTATTGTAAGCACGAAATACAGAATGCGTTTTGCCAAATAGACCTATTTTTAAATGTTTTTGTCATTTTGACATATTTGTTTTTGTAAAAAAGACAATTTGTCATTAAAAATCAGCCCCAAAATCCATTGGCACGCCGATTGAAGCAGAAAGGGTATCAAACAAAAAATAATTGTTTAACCCTTTTAAATATTAATTAAAACTATGTCTTACATTGCAAAAAGAGGTCATTATGTTCCTGCCTTATTCAATTTAGCAGATGATTTTTTTCGTACACCTGCAAATGCATGGGAGCAAAGAAGTAAAATAGCTCCCTGCAATATCGTTGAAAACGAAGGTAACTACGAAATTAAATTAGTTGCTCCGGGTTTTGCCAAAGAGAACTTTAATTTGAGTGTGGAGAAAAATATGCTCTCCATTAAAGGTATAATTGAAAATAAACAAGAAGAAAGCAACGAAAAATTCACCCGCCGCGAATTTGTGGTTCAATCTTTTGAACGCTCTTTTACCTTGCCCGAAATCGTAGATGGTGACGCTATCGGTGCTACTTACGACAACGGTATTTTGAGCGTTGTGCTTCCTAAAAAAGAAGAAGCCAAAGCCAAAGAACCCCGTGCTATCGTAGTAGCCTAAGAAAATATTCGGACGATAAAATAGCGGATTAAAAAAGCGAAAAGGCAGCCTCACGAGGCTGCCTTTTCGCTTTTTGTTCGACAAATACAAAACAAGACAGCGAAAGAGACAGAAGAATAATTGCTGCTGCAATTATTTTCTCTACTGCTGTTTTATTTTTCCATAGCAGAAGCAAAATTTTACAACTAACTTTGTCGTTCCAATAAAAATATCGGCAGTTTTCAGCGTATGATGAATCGCATCTATCAATATCTCACGGCTTTATTTCCCAATAATGCACCCACTCCGCAAGCGGCAGCACGGTATCGCCGCTTCAAACGTTATTTTTGGGGGCTGCTCGGCTATGGCATTATCGGTATATTTTTGTTTTTTCTTGCCATTCGTTTGGGGCTGTTGGGTGCTTTGCCCTCCTTCCGCGAATTGGAAAATCCAGACAGCTCTCTGGCAACACAGGTATATACGATGGACGGAAAGGAATTGGGGAAATTTTATATACAAGACCGCACCAATGTGCGCTACGAAGATTTGCCCGTACATTTGGTAAATGCGCTCATTGCCACCGAAGACGAGCGTTTTTATCAGCACTCCGGTATTGACGGCAAAGCCTTGGCGCGGGCGGTGTTTCGTTTTGGAAAAGACGGCGGCGGCAGCACCATCACCCAGCAACTCGCACTCAATTTATTCCATTCGCGCGCCAGCAACAAACTGATGCGTATTATTCAGAAATTTAAAGAATGGATTATTGCCCTGCAATTAGAGCGCAATTATACTAAAGAAGAAATTATTATGATGTATCTGAACACTGTGCCGTTCAGCTACAATGTACATGGCATCAAATCGGCAGCGAAAACCTACTTTAATACCACTCCGCAAGAACTTACCATTCCGCAGGCGGCGGTGCTCGTGGGTATGCTCAAAGGCAACACACTTTATAATCCAGTGCGCAATCCCGAAAACGCCACCAAACGCCGAAATGTGGTAATAGACCAAATGCACAAAGCCGGACTTTTGGGCAATTTTGATTTGGACTCCCTCAAACGCGAGCCGCTTATCGTGAAATTTACGTCATCGGCACACGACGAAGGCAGCGGCACTTACTTCCGCGAGCACCTGCGCGCTTGGCTCAAAGACTGGGCTGCCAAACGCGCCAAAATAGACGGCTCTGACCCTTTGGACGTACACAAAGACGGGCTTAAAATTTATACTACCATCGACTCCCGCATGCAGGCTTATGCCGAAGAAGCCGTAAAAATCCACATGGCAGATTTGCAAAAAGATTTTGACGAACACTGGAAAGATAAAGACCCTTGGTTTGATGACGAACCTTCCAAAGTATATAAAGGAGAAACCGAACTCATTGAGCGCGCCATTAAAAACTCCAACCGCTATCAGGAGCTAAAAAACCTAAAAATGAGCGAAACAGATATATGGAAAAACTTTAATACACCTATCCCGATGACCGTGTTTGAATATAAATACGAAAAAGAAAAAAATGAAAAAGGGAAAATGGTGGATAAATTTATAGATACAGGCGGCAAAGATACCACGATGAGTCCTTTGGATTCTATCAAATACTACAAACGCCTCTTGAATACCGGATTTTTGGCAATGGAGCCGCAAACAGGCTATGTAAAAGTATGGATAGGGGGGGTGGATTATAAATATTTTAAATACGACAATGCCCGCGAAAGCAGCAAAAAACAGGTAGGCTCTACTTTTAAGCCTTTTGTATATACGGTTGCCATACAAAACGGCTGGTCGCCCTGCCAATATGTTGCCAATGTGCCGGTGACCTTCAACAAAAAAGACTGCAACTTGGATTTGCCCGAACCCTGGACACCCAAAAATGCCGACAACTCGCTCAATGGTCAATCGCTGACGCTCAAAAAAGGACTGGCAAAATCAGTCAATTATATCACCGCCTACTTGATGAAAGAAGTGTGCCCGCAAGCGGTAGTGGATCTGGCACACAAAATGGGTATCGTGAGCCATTTAGATCCTTATCCCTCCATTGCTTTGGGAACAGCAGATATTTCACTCATAGAAATGATAGGGGCTTACGGCACTTTTGCCAACAAAGGCACTTGGATAGAACCCATTTTTGTAACGCGCATAGAAGACAAAAACGGCATCGTGTTGGAAGATTTTACACCAAAAATGAAAGAAGTATTGAGCGAACAAGATGCTTATGTGATGATACAGATGTTGCGCGGCGTGGTGGATATCGGTACAGCCATTCGTTTGCGTGGCAAATATGCTTTCAGGGCAGAAATAGCGGGCAAAACCGGCACCACCAACGACCACTCAGACGGTTGGTTTATGGGGGTTGTGCCGAAATTGGTAGCCGGTGCGTGGACAGGCGGCGATGAAAAACGGATTCACTTCCGCGAATTGAGTTTGGGGGCGGGCAGCAATATGGCATTGCCCATTTGGGGCGAATTTATGCAGCGCGTATATGCCGACACCACTTTGGGCATCACCGAAGATGATGTATTTGAACAACCCAAATATTTAGGTATAGAACTCAATTGCGGTGCTTATGAAATGTATGACCCTACGAGTCCGTTTCGCAGTGCGCCTACCGAAACTACCAACGAATACAACGACCGCACCCCCGATGCAGAAGAGGATTTCTTTTAAAGAAAATAAAAAATATTGTTGTTGTTTATTGTAAATAAAAAAACAATAAATAAAGATAAATATAGCGTTTTGTATTATAAAAGAGGCTAATTTTATGGCTTGTTAAAGTTTATTTTTCACCTTTTTTCTATCATAAATAAAAATGAAACTACAAAAAATCTTTATCGCTGCTACCATTTTAGCCGGTATAGCCGCCAATACTTCCTGCAAAAAAGATCACGAAAAAGTATATGAAGTGCCTGCCATTATTCAGCCATACGTAGATGATTTTAAGGCGGAGGCGGCAGCACGCGGCATCAATTTGGTGGTAGATGATTTGATTGTAGAATTTAGAGAAAATTTAGAAAGTCAAGGTAATGAAGCGGCGGGATTGTGTCATTTCGGCACTAAAAACAGCTCGCCTTTTGTGGAGTTGGATACCACCTCCAACAACTGGACAGCCGGTGCAAACTCGCGCGAATTGCTTGTTTTTCACGAATTGGGGCATTGCCTACTCAATCGTCAGCACAAAGAAGACCTGCTGCCCAACGGACAATACGCCAGCCTGATGAAAGCGGGTGGCGACATTTTATACGCCGATTTCAGCAATTACAAACGCGATTATTATTTGGACGAACTCTTTCACGAAAACACACCTACTCCAGATTGGGTACTCAATCTGCCCGCTTACAACGATTATTCTGATTCTCAAAAAACCGACATTTTCGACGAAGAATTTACCAACAATTTCGGCGGTTGGGGTGTAGGAACAGGCGTATCTATCCGCAAAATAGAAAACGGTACTTACTATTTTGAATCTACCAACAGCACTATGTTTTATACCGCTGTCACCAAAAACATCAATACCACCCGCGACTTTGAAATAGAAACCAAATTTAAAATAGAAAAAGGCGATTATTTAGCCTCTTTACTTTTGTGGGGCGGCGATGATGCACCCAATCTGGATTTTATGTTTATCGGCAACAACGCCCAAAAAGCCTCGCTCATCGGCACTTTTACTACACAGGAAGAGGTGGGCAGCCTCAAAAACCCGCTCAATGACACCGGCGAATACAACACTTTTACGGTGCGCAAAGTGGGTGACCAATATCAGTTTTTTATCAACGAAACTTATTACGAACATTTTCCTTTTTTGGCTTTCAACGGCAACCAAATTGGTTTTGCAGTAGCACCCGAATCAGCCATACGCATTGAGTATGTACGAGCCGCTTATCTGGATTAAAAAAATAAAAACTCGCACAACATACTTAGCAGTGCTGTTATGGTATTGTTGGGTGCAGCCTTTTGTAGCACAGTCGCAAGAACTCGGTTCTTGGAGCAGTTGCGGTATCAAATATAACCTAAACGAGCGTTGGAGTGTATTTGCCGAAGCACAATTGCGCTCCCTGCATTTTTATAATAATTTTCATTATTACGAATACAAAGGCGGCATCAATTACAAAATTACACCTCATTTTATCATCACCTTTGCTTTGGGTGATTACGATACTTATCAAGAAGGCGGCAACTTTATAGTACCCAAAAACAACGATGAATTTCGGATATGGAATCAGTTGGTTTTATTGCAAAATATCGGAATATTTAAAATAGAACAACGCTATCGTTTAGAGGCGCGTTATACGCAAAATGGCTATCGCAATCGTTTTCGCTATCGTGTGCAAGTGGCATATCCTTTTGGCAATACTACCCGCAAAGGATATGCACCATTTCAGGTGGCGGCTGCCAACGAGATATTTTTTACAGACAAAGAACCCTACTTTGAGCGCAATCGTATCTCAGCAACTTTGGGCTATAAAATTGCTCCTTATTGTACTGTCTCTTTGGGGTATTTACAACAATTTGATTATAAAATTAATGACAAAATCGGGCGCGATTTTTTGCAGGCATCTGTGTTGTTTGAATTTTCAGGCGCAAAAAAAAATTAAATAATTCCGACTGCTTCAAACAAGATTTTTGCAACTTTGTTGTTTCAATAGCTCTATTTTTTTGGTAGTGTTAAATATTGAATGATCATCAAAGATATAAATCATTGAAAATTGCATACTTAACTAACAATTAATCATTAAAAACTAAGCACTATCTGTTTTTTTTTACACTACACGAAAAAAAATGCAAAAAGAAAAAGTATTGGTAGCTATGAGTGGCGGCATTGATAGCACAGTGGCGGCGATGCTCCTGCACGAACAAGGCTACGATTTGGTGGGCATTACCATGAAAACGTGGGACTATGCAAGCAGTGGCGGCAGCAAAAAAGAAACCGGCTGCTGTAGTTTGGACGCTATCAACGATGCGCGGGCAGTGGCGGTGGATTTGGGATTTCCGCACTATATTATTGATATACGCGATGAATTTGGCGAGTCGGTGATAGATTATTTTGTGAATGAATACATTGCAGGGCGCACCCCAAATCCTTGTGTAATGTGCAATACGCATATCAAATGGAACGCTTTGCTCAAACGTGCCGATGCACTCGGCTGTCGTTATATTGCCACCGGACACTACGCCCAAACCCGCCTGCTGCCCTCCGGTCGTTGGGTTATTGGCTGCGGCAACGACCGCCACAAAGACCAAAGCTATGTGCTGTGGGGCTTGAGTCAGGAGAATTTGTCGCGCAATCTTTTTCCGGTGGGTAAATACGAAAAATCGCAAATCCGACAGATGGCTGCCGACCGAGGCTATACAGATTTGGCTAAAAAAGCCGAGAGCTACGAAATTTGTTTTGTTCCCGACAACGACTACCGCAGTTTCCTCAAACGCCGCATACCCGACTTGCAGGAGCGCGTAGCAGGCGGTAATTTTGTAAACAGCGCGGGCGAAATTATCGGCAAACACGAAGGCTATCCTTTTTATACCATCGGTCAGCGTAAATTAGGGCAGGCTTTCGGCAAAACGATGTATGTAAAAGAAATTGTTGCCCACACCAATACCGTAGTGTTGGGCGAACTCCACGAAATAGAGCGCAACGGTATGTGGGTGGGGCAGGCGAATTATATCAAATACGCCGACTTGGAGCAGGGAATGGAAGCCATTGTAAAAATACGCTACAAAGACCCCGGCACGCCCGCTTTGATACGGCAGGAAGGCGATAAAATACGGGTAGAATTTTTTGATAAAGTAAATGCCATTACACCCGGGCAAAGTGCTGTTTTTTATGAAGGCGATGATGTAATCGGTGGAGGCATTATTGAAGGGAGTTTTGAAATATAATGCAGAAAATGATTATTTTGCACTGCCGAAAATAGCCGTTTTAAAAGAAATATTTGATGGTTTTGTGTGAATAAAAATACTTGATAATCAAATGTTTATATCAATTTATAGCTTGTAATTAGTCATTTGCGGCTACTTCTAAAAACCCGTTTGCGGGTATATTACAATGGAATAAATTCGGTGCGGATACGTTTTTTTATAAAAATACTTTTTTAAGTTATTTGAAAATCATGCCCTCCATCAAAATAAATACTGTCCGGCTGTACAGCATAACAGCAGTCATCTTATTGCTATGCGGCAATATTTCCTGTACCAAATTGTTTGTACCACCTGTGGACGGACAACAGGCTTTTGACAATAAAAGCTACCATTTGGCGGCGCAACTTTTGGAAAACGACTACAACAAAAGCAGCGACAATACAGCGCGCGCCACCTTAGCCGAAACCATCGGCGATGCCTGCCGCCTCAGCAACCAAACCGCCGCCGCCGAAAGTTGGTACGCCAAAGCCGCCGAACACAGCAGCAACCCCGAACTGCCTTTTAAATACGCTCTGATGCTCAAAAGCAACGAAAAATACGAGCAAGCCCTTCAACAATTTAAAGAATATGCCGCCAACAACCCCGTTGAGCGCGCCAAAGCAAAAGCGCAAATCATCGCCTGCCAACAGGCTTTGCAGTGGCTCAAAGAAAAAAACGCTTTCATCAGCGACAACCTCATTTCTGTTAATTCGCCCGCTTCCGATTTTGCACCTGTTGTTTATAATCGCAACAGCCTCGTATTCACTTCGGCACGCGCCACCGCACAAGGTAGTACCTACGACTGGACTGGCGAGCAACACAGCGACCTCTTCGTTGCCGACCGCAACGGTGCTGCCGACCTCTATACGGCGGCGGTGGCTTTTGGCGATTCCCTCAATACACCCTACAACGAAGGTACGGCGACTTTTAGTGCCGACAACAACACTGTATATTTTACCCAATGCGGCAGCGAAAACAAAAATGACGACTATTGCCATATTTACCGCGCTTTCCGCAAAGAAAACAACCGTTGGAGCCGCCCCGAACTTGTACTGCTTTTTGAAGCCGACAGCATCAACACAGGGCAACCTTTTTTGAGTACCGATGGCAAACTGCTGTATTTCGCCGCCGCCCCCCCCGATGGTTTCGGCGACAAGGATTTATACGTCAGCGAATTGCTCAAAGACGGTTCGTGGGGCTATCCGCGCAATTTGGGAGCTGATATTAATACGGCGGGCTACGAAGGATTTCCGTATATAGACAAAAACGGTACGCTCTATTTTGCTTCGGACGGACACGACGGTATGGGTGGTTTGGATATTTTTTCGGCAGAAAAAAACGGCAAACGCTGGACAAATGTTCAAAATCTCAAAGCACCCCTTAATTCGGGGGCAGATGATTTCGCGCTCACGCTCATTGCGCCACTCAATACGGCTGCTCTTGCCAATAAAACACCTTTGGGCTATTTTTCTTCTTCGCGCAGGGGCGGTATGGGCAATGATGATATTTATGTGCTCTCTAATCAAATTCCTGCCACGCCGCCGCCCACAGATACCATTCCGGCAAAAATAGATACTTTGCCGCCGGCTATTGCCATTTATTTAAAAGGAGAAATACTGCAAAAAGTATTTGAAGACGATACCAACCCGCAAAGTCGTTTTTTGCACAATGCTCCTTTGCCAAATGCAGCCGTACAAATATTGGGGCTGAATTTGGAAAGCACCTTATCCACACGTTTTACAGCTGACGAAAACGGACGTTTTTTTCTGCCCGTAGAAGCCAATAGTGAGTATCGCGTGTTTGCCGAAGCACCTACTTTTTTCAGTCGTTCCGAAACCGTAAAAAGCGGCGCACAGAGCGATACTATTGAGGTACAAATTGTTTTGGACAGAATATTCAAGCAGCAGCAAGTCGTTATTCCCAACATTTACTACGATTTGGATAAATCCGATATTCGTGCCGATGCGCAACCAGTTTTAGATGAGGTGGTGAAATTGCTCCAGGAAAACCCGCGCATCGTGGTAGAGTTTGGCTCACATACCGACTCGCGCGGCTCTGATGCCTACAACGAGGAGTTGTCGCAGGCGCGGGCGCAGGCGGTGGTCACTTACCTGAGCAGCAAAGGCGTTGATGCCCGCCGATTGTTGGCACGCGGCTATGGCGAAACACAATTGGTGAATCGTTGTGCCAATGGTGTTGCTTGCAGCGAAGAAGAACATCAGGAAAACCGCCGCACCACTTTCAAAGTGTTGTCGGACAATTTCAGGGAATAAAGTTGCTGAAATTACGGGTGAAATACTGATGTGGAAAAAAACTTGATACCTTTAAATGAAATGATAAATATTAACTACTCATCTAAGGGGATATTTTTTTTCTTCTCCTTGTTGAAAAATATTTTCAATCTTTCTTTAAACTGTATTTATTGAATTTAAAAGTAAAAAAAACAAATACCAATTAAACATGGCAAGGATTTAGCGGTTTTTTTTGAAACCGTGCTTTTTACAGCCTTGTTTTTTTGATTTATATATAATATGAATACCAATTTCGTCACCCTCAACGAACTGCACCAATTTGACAGCCTCGAACTGCTTGCCCGTCAGGTAGTGGAAGGATTTATGATAGGTTTGCACAAAAGCCCTTTTCACGGTTTTTCGGTGGAATTTGCCGAGCATCGTCTGTATAATATCGGCGATTCGCTCAAAAATGTAGACTGGAAAGTGTATGCCCGCACCGATAAAGTATTTGTAAAACGCTACGAAGAAGAAACCAATTTGCGTTGCCAGTTGGTGATAGATTGCTCCTCTTCTATGTTTTATCCCGAAAATCCCGAGCAGCCGCATTTGAAACCCATCAATAAATTTCGTTTTTCGGCGGCGGCGGCGGCGGCGGTGATGCACCTGCTCAAAAAACAACGCGATGCGGTGGGCTTGTCTTTGTTTTCGGACGAAGTGGAGGCACATACGCCCTGCAAGTCTACGACCATACACCACAATTTGCTCATAAGTACCTTGGAGCGATATTTGGAGAAGCCGCCCACACAGCGAAAAACATCAGCCGCCAAATGCCTGCACGAAATAGCCGATAATATCCACAAACGCTCTTTGGTACTCATTTTTAGCGATATGCTCGATGAAGGTACTGAAAATGAAGCCTTATTTGCGGCTTTGCAGCATTTGAAATACAACAAACACGAAGTAGTGCTTTTTCATGTAGTAGATGGCAAGCACGAAATAGAGTTTGAATTTGAAAACCGTCCTTATCGTTTTATTGATATGGAAAACGGCGAAGAAGTGCGTCTGCAACCCAATCAGGTGCGAGGTTTTTATGTGGAGCAAATGGAAAAATTTAAGAAAAATCTACAGCTCAAATGTGCGCAATATCGTATAGACTTTGTAGAAGCCGACATCAATAAGGATTTTACACAAGTGTTGTTGCCATATCTGTCCAAGCGTACTAAATTGGCATAATACAAAAAAACAAAAAAGGGCTGTGAGTTTTTTTACCTCACAGCCCTTTCTGTTTTTTTAATACTATACCTCTTTCATAATAGGTAAGTGCTAATTCACATTTATTTGCGATTTATTTAATTGATGACTAAATAATTTAACTAACTGAAAATCAATTTTTTGATAGTAAAATTTTGATTAAAAATAATATAAACTAAATAAAACCAACTACTTATGCTAAAATATTTTCGCTTTAATCAAGGATTATTTTGTTGTATCTGAACAGTGCCGACAGCTCCGTTGTTCCATAATACTTCTATGGTATTAGTACCTTGCCCCGACTGAATAGTACCTCCACTCACTGTCCAATTGTAAGTAGCACCCGATACCGCCGCTACTTGATAAGTATAAAATTGATTGGCACACACGGAACTGTTGCCGGAAATAGCAGGTTCAGGGGCTATACAATCTATATTGCCTACACGCAACCCATTGCCAAAATTTGTAACCCAAACTTCGGTTTCCTTATATGGATTAAAAAATACACGTTGAGGATGGTGGAAAGGATAATTTGTTTGGGTAAATGTGGGATTAGTATCATTGATGTTTTCCGAAAACCAAAGCCCCTCTGTTTCCGTACAAACATACATTTGGTTGGAATTGTTAGGATTGATAGAAGCAGAACCTACATATTCAAATGCGCCGATTTCTGTCCATGTAGTACCGCGATCGGTTGTTTTAAACAGCCCGCCCGGTCCGCTGGTCGTACCCCAACTTTTATAAACACAGGCATACCAAGTATTTTGTAAAGTATCAAAAGGATCTATCACCACGTCTCTTGTCCAGTAGCGCATAACAGAAGTGCTTTTATCTTGCCAAGTATTGCTGACAGGGTCATATAAGAAAATACCGGAACTGGAAGTAAAATCAGGGTTGCGGCGTGCTGAATACGAAACAAGAACTTTATCGTCATTTAAAACTATGATATTAAAAGGTCGTCCTTGTGTATTCGGAGGATTGGGCAATTTGCTCCAAGTGCTGCTTGCACCTAAATTAATGTTATTGGATACCCACACTCCGCCATTGCCATTTACGCTATTAACTACACTTGCATACAGTTGATTTGAATTATTCGGATTGGTAGCAACCCAGGCAACAATATCGCTGAAATTATGCAGGGTTTGCCAAGTAGCCCCATTATTGCTTGAATAGAGCACTTCGCCCGTGTTGGCAGTAGCATCTAAGGCACTGCCCAATCTTGTGCTTTCATAAAGGTCGTGTACGGATGAGGTA
This sequence comes from Sphingobacteriales bacterium, assembly GCA_016711285.1. NCBI lineage: Bacteria > Pseudomonadati > Bacteroidota > Sphingobacteriia > Sphingobacteriales > Sphingobacteriales bacterium. The sequence continues at coordinate 155,171 of JADJTG010000017.1, read as the reverse complement.
GCAAGATACAAGGTATTGTTGGCGATATTTTTGACAACACGATAAGAAGAATTATAGGGCTGTCCTGTATAATTAAAATTGTGCGAATAAGCCCCGTCATTGCTTCTAATGCCGCGAATGTCTGAATAACAAGTCCATGTATTTAAGCTGTCAATCCAAAATATTTGCCAACTGCTTGTATTTTCCAAGCCGATAGAGTGATAATCACTTCCCTTAGGAGTAATACTACCCACCGCATTTTGGTCGGCTGCATCGTTATAAGCTTGCTGCCATGTAATTCCTCCATTGGTACTTGTATGTACAAAACCATAATCTGCTATTACTATTTTGTTCGCATTATTAGGAGCAACATCCATTGTTAGAACCAATTCAGCCCAACCCCAAGCAAAATCACCATTTTGACCGCAGTAGCCGGTGGCAATATTTTGATTATTGGCACTTAAGAATATGTGAGACCAACTATTGCCACCATTAGAAGTTTTTAGAACAATAGGATTGCTATTCCCTCCTCCAACATACGCAATAGACGTGTCATTGACAGCACAGCGTATAAAATATAGCATATCAGCAGACTGTACGCCTGTGTTTTTTAAGGTCCAGTTGCTTTGATTTGATTTTTTTGTATAAATTTTTGATACTTGATTGCTAAAATCATAAGGCACGACACCTGCATAAATATCACCTGCACTGGCGGTCACACACCAAAATTTAGTTTCTGTACCTTCTTTGGCAGCGGCAAACGATAATAATACTTCTCCGGCACCAAAACCAGTGGGAGCACTTAAAGAAAATGTTGTTCCTCCATTCGTGGACGTTATTATTCCAAAGGTAGTGGCTATATAAATATTATTATTGTTGTCCCAAAAAGCACCCCCCACATGGATACCTGCACCTGCACTTTCGGTACTGTTGGTAGTATATTTCAACGAAAAGGTGCTTCCGCCATCGTTTGAAAAGTATAAATTCCAATAGTCTGTAATAATAAGCTCGTTGGTGTTATAAGGATTTGCCAACAAATGATATGCACTATTGTCGCCGGTGGGGTCGGTAATAGTGCTCCATGTAATACCTCCATCTATGCTTTTTTTAGGAAAATGTCCACCATTTACAGGGTCGCTGCTTAAGATATAGCGCACCAAAGGGTCGTTGGTATATTGCACGACAGAAAGCGGATTTGCTCGTACCTCTTCAAAATGTACCATTTCGTAGCTTAATCCAAAATTATCGGTGCGATATAAGCCGGTCATATCCGTGCCCAAACAAAATTCGTTATCATTTTGAGGGTTGATGCTGACACCAAACCAAGCTCCGCCACCACCTATACCACGCGCTTCCCAAATTTGGGGATAATTTTGCGCAAACAAGGCAATAGATGACAGATACAGAAAAAACGAGAACAAAATCTTTTTCATTTTCATTAATTTATTTTTAGTGTTTTGAAGAAATAGCAAATAGTGGATAGTTTTTAGTAATTAATTTTTAGTTTTTACAAATAATTGATTTGCAATTATTTGTAAAAAAATATACTATAAACTAAATTTAAATGATTGCTTATGAAAAGTACATATACCGTTACCAAGGCAACCGCGATACTGGTCACCACAGTTGTTTTGGCTTTATTAGGAAGATAATCTTAAAAATATAAAATCTTTAAGGCTGCTGCACTATCAATTTCAGGTTTTTAACAATATTTTCCTGTACATAGCGCACTACATACACACCCGAAGGCAGCGATTTGAGGGGTACTTGAAACTGATGTATGCCGGCTTCTGTATTGCCCGAAAATATTTCGCGTGTCAGTTTTCCTTGTATATCGAAGAGTTGCACCAAAGCAGTACCCGCCTCCTGCACCGTAATGCTGATGTTTACTTCATCGTGGGCGGGGTTGGGGAAGGCAGACAAGGCGGCAGTTGTTGGTGTTTCGGCGGCAGGGTTTTGTGTTTTGGCGACGGCAGGCACTTCACTCAAAATTGGTTCGGCGGTATCGGTGGGTTTGAGCACACCGCCGCAACCATCGGGATAGGCACGGAAAAAACTGCCGGATTTTGCCCAGAACCCCGGATTGAGGCGCACATAGGAAGTAATGCCGCAATCATAAACGATAGTAGCTCCGGCATTGATAACGTTGGTTGCCGTGATATTGCCCGAAGATTCATTTTCTACATTGTTGCCACTGATATAATCGTTGGAGCCATTCACAAAGTTGAGGCTGGCAGGGCAGGTGCAGGGCGCAATGCTTACAGTGAGCGTGGCAGTGCCTACACAGGTTTGTGCTGTCACTAAAGAATGGCTGGCAGCAATACTCAATAAAGTAAATAAACTATTATGTAAAAATAATTTTTTCATATAAAAAAGAAGGTTATGAGGTTAATTATTTTAAATATGCTTTATATGTTTAATAGAAAGTGATATATTTTTTTTCCTTTCGGAAATTTTTCAATCACTTGTCGGTACATCGTAATATCTAACCAACGGATTTTTAACAAAAATACATAAATTAAAGATATGTAGATGAAAAAGGATAAAAATATCATATAAAAATTTTCAGAATACTGGTAATTAATCTGCAAAGAAACCCAAGAAAGCAGCAATGCGATGAATATCAGAAATGAAAGTTTTTTAATATCTGCAAAAAAATACAGCGCAATGCCCGTATGAGCCGCTACTGATAATAAAAGTATGATTAAAGCAATGCCGTTGGCAAGTGTTACTGTGATAATAGCTCCTTTGAGTGCGTAGTGCTGTACTGCAAAATATCCCGCCACGCTCACCATCGCCACTATCAGGGCATACACCGCCATAATCCGCGAACTTTTGTGTAAGGCAATTAATATATCATTAAAATCCCAAAGCCTGATAAAAAGAATAAAATTGAACACAATGAATATAAAAACCGAAGCCTGAAAAGCAGTGCCCAAATATAAAGGGATCAAATATTTTGCAAAAAATAAACACCATATAATAATAGGGTAGGCGAGGAGAGCCGCCTGCATGTAGCCGCGCTTTTTCAGTGCGATGGCGGCGGCGTATTGCTCTGCTTTGATTTTGGCGGCGATGTCGGGTCCCAGCGAAGTATTGACGGCGTTGGAAAAATACGAAACAAAAAACACCTCCATCGCTCCTGCCCGAAAGAGTGCGTATTGCTCCGTACCCCACCAATAGCTCACCCAAAAACTCATCACATACAAAGGCAGCAGCTGCAACAAAGAAGCTACACCCAAAGGCAGGGCGGTGCGCAGCGAATGAGCCACTATCTTCGGCGAAAAAGCCGCCGCCCTTTTGAAAGAAGCGGGCAACAAACTCAAAAACCACACACACTCCAAAAGCCGCAAAGCTACCAACACCAAAAAAACACCATTTAAGCTGCTGAAAAAATATATACTGATAAATACCAGCACAATGCGCAGCACATTGGTGGTAATAAACACGCGCATCGTTTGGCGCATCATTCCCTGAAAAAACAACATACCCACCAGCACATAATTGATGGTTTGCAATAATACCGATGGCGAATAAACCCAATTGAGTACCGCCAACTCTGTATTGCCTTGCAGGTACAAAATAACAGCCAACAGCCACCACAGCAGCATACAAGCACCGCCCGCTATAACAGCTGCCCATTTCATATTAAAATAAGCGGCGGCTTGCCGATGGGCGTAGTGTTGCATCATAAAATTGACATGCTGCAAAAAACCGTAAGAAGCCAGCACCGCAAAAGTTTCGCCTATCATCACCGCTTGCCCATACAAACCGTAGTCGTGCAAAGGGAGCGTGCGTGCCAAAAACGGCGCGAACAAAATACTGACAACAATGTTTATTATCTGACCCGCAAAATAGAAAAAAGCATTCAGCGAGCGCGAAGGCGTATTTGTTTGAGACATTACAAATGCAAAAGTGCAAACTTTGCCTTAATTTGCGCGCTAAATCTCTTCAGCACCGATAAAAATTACATGAGAAATAAAAAAAGAGCGACTCCTAAATCTACCTCTCCGCAACAATTGCGCGAAGCCATACGACAAGTTTTTAAAAAATACCCTACCGAAGGCTGGACATTTCGCCAACTTATCAAGCAAGTTGCTTTGCCCCAAGTATCCAAAGCCGATATTGCCAATATATTGCAGGCGATGACACTAAAAGGCGAAATATTTGCTACAGATGACAGCCGTTTTTATGTCAATATTCATAAGAACCGTCAGGCACAAATGTTTCAGCAAACCCTGAAAAACAATACCAAAGCAGGCTCTAAAAATGCTAATCTTTTAGAGGGAATCATAGAAGTTACACAAAACGGCAATGCTTTTTTGACGGTAGAGGGATTAGAAAGAGATATATTTATTTCTTCTTCCAAAGTACTCAACGCCCTTGATGGCGACCGCGTGCGTGCCCGTTTGTTGCCACAACGCCGCAACAGCGACCGCCGCGAAGGAGAAATTGTGGAAGTGGTGCAGCGCAAAAGCAGATTGTATCCCGCCACTTTGCGCGTATTCCGCAGCAAAACCATCGCCATACCCGATAATCTGCGTATTCCCTACGATTTTATTATTCCGGCAGACAAAGTAAATCAAGCCAAAAACAACGACAAAGTAGCCGTTCAGCTCCTTGAATTTGCACCGCAACAAAAGAAACCCACCGCCGAAGTGGTGCAAGTGCTGGGCAATAAAATATCGCCGCATTTTGCCAAAATGGAGGCTATCCTCATTACACATAATTTTCCGCTTGCTTTTCCGCCCGAAGTGATGGAATTTGCCGACAATATTCAGGTGCGCTTAGATGAGCAGGAAATAGAAAACCGTGTGGATTTCAGAGATATTACCACTTTTACCATTGATCCCGCCGATGCCAAAGATTTTGATGATGCCCTCTCTATCCAACGTCTCGAAAACGGCAACTGGGAAATAGGCGTACACATCGCTGATGTATCGTATTATTGTCCCGAAGGCTCTGCTTTGGATGCCGAAGCCTACGAGCGTGCCACTTCGGTGTATTTGGTGGACAGGGTGCTGCCGATGTTTCCCGAAAAACTATCCAACGAAGTATGTTCGCTGCGCCCGCACGAAGACAAATTTTGTTTTTCCGCCATTTTTGAAATGAATACCAATGCACAAGTACTGCGCACCCATTTTTCGCGCACGGTTATTCATTCACAAAGGCGTTTTACTTACGAAGAAGCACAGGCAATTATAGAAGGCGGCGAAGGCGATTTGGCTTCTGAATTGCGCACCTTTGATGCTTTAGCTGCTAAATTGCGCAAACGCCGCTTCAAGGCGGGTTCTATTTCTTTTGAAACCCCCGAAGTAAAATTTAAATTGGACGAAAAAGGAAAACCGATTGATGTGTATTTGAAAGAGCGCAAAGATGCACACATGCTCATTGAAGATTTTATGTTGCTCGCCAATCGCGCGGTGGCGGAATTTTTTATGCAGCAAAAAGAAAAAAATAAAAATGCGCAGCAAACTCTGGGTGTATTTCGCAACCACGCCCTGCCCGATGAAGAAAAATTGGAAAAATTTGCGCTGATGGCGGCGCGTTTCGGCTACCGTGTAGATGCAAGCAGCCCACAGCGTATTGCACAATCGCTCAATAAATTATTTGAACAGGTAAAAGGGAAACCCGAACAATATCTATTGGAAAATTTAGGAGTGCGTACCATGGCAAAAGCAGATTATGGCGTAGAAAATATCGGTCATTACGGATTAGCTTTTGATGATTATACCCATTTTACTTCGCCCATACGCCGCTATCCTGATGTGTTGGTGCATCGTATTTTGTGGAAATTATTGCACAAACAAACTTTGCCCAACGCCAAAGACCTCGCCGAGCAAACCAAACATTGCTCCTTGCAGGAGCGCAACGCCGCACAAGCCGAGCGCGATTCGGTAAAATACAAACAGGTAGAATACCTCACTTCGCGCATCGGACAAGAGTATGACGGCGTAATTTCGGGGATTATGAACTACGGTATGTTTGTGATGCTCGAAGCCAACTACTGCGAAGGATTAGTACCTATCGAAAGCCTCACAGACGACCAATACTATCACGACGAGCGCGAAATGGCACTCGTGGGCGTGCGTCGCAAGCGTATATATCGTTTGGGCAGCCGTGTGCGGGTGCGCGTGATGTCGGCGGATTTGGAGAGCGTGCGCTCCGAATTTGAGTTGCTGGAGAAAAAAAACACCAAAGGTGCTTGATGAGATAAACGTTTTTGGTGTGTTTTTCTTGTAGAGAAAAGGGAGGTTGAAGTCTGTTTTATTTCATAAGACTTATTTCAACTTATATTCTTTTACTTTTTTAGATGTTATTCTGTAACTCAATCCAAGCTCCACCATCGCTCCTGTTGCTTCTTTAAGTGATAATTTTATATATCTTAATCCAAAATGCAGATTCAAATTGTGTTCTAAAAGGGTTGGAGATCCGTAGTAATATTGTGGTTTCGATTTACCTAATTTAATTGGGTAATTTATTACCACTCCGGAAGTCCAACCTTTAAGTTGAACCCAATCTTTATCATATTCTCCCAGATTTTCTGTTACATTTTGAATAATGGGACCCAATTCTCCTTGAATGTTAAATTTATCAAACCATTTACCGAATATAAGCCCGACAAGTAAGGTAGGCGGGGCATCAAATTGTTGTCGGGTTGTATTTAATGGATACTTTTCTTTTAGTTTATTGATGTAAAAATTCATATTTATTCCATATATCAGCTTGTTTTTTCCACTATATGCAATATCAATTTTCATACCTCCACCCAATGCCAAGTGCTTTGAAGGGTTGCCAATAAACTGATTCATCAGCCCTCCCGCTGTCATATCAAGTCTTTGACCTGATTCATTGATATATTCAAAGTCTTCGAGTTTTGCTTCGCGGTATGTATTTCCTTGAAAAAAGATTAGGTATTTGCTGCGTAAATGAATAAGTTGGAAAAGTGAGTTTTATAAAATAAATAGACGGTACAGGAATGCCATCTACTATTTGCGGATTAAATAATCCAATCTCTGATGTCTTATTTTTCAGGCTGTCTATAATATGTGGATTTGAAATTCCGTTAATTTCCGAAAGTATTGGGTTTCCAAATTCATCTATGGAGTAGATGATCTCAATTTCAACATTTCCGATTTCTTTTCTTTGCTCTTTTGTAAAATTAATTCCGTAATATTTGATGGCAAGTTGGTTTACCCCACCTTTCGGGCATACTTGCTGATTGAGACTATCAACCACTTGAGCGTTCATTTCCAAAAAGAAGCTGATTAGCGTAAATATTGTTGCAATTGCTTTTTTCATTTATGTATCTATGTAATAGTTGTGCGTTTGTATTGAGTTTGTTTGGTTTGCAAGGTTGTATATGCCCTCAAATATACAAGCATTTTTTTGAATAGAATTATATAACGGTATTTTTTTACCCTACATAAATTTTATATGCTGCCTGAAATTGCCAGAGTGACTAATATAACCCGCTATTCACCATATTTTAGCAGAAATTCAGTGTTGATGGCTTTAAAACTTACACGACCATTATTGAGGTTATTATTTACAAGCTCCATCATTTTTGTACTGATAGTGCGTTGTGAGTCACTTATATTTTTGTCATTTTTGACTATCTTTTTGCCACAGCATTTGATATAATTATCAGACATTGCCAATTTTTATTGATCTTAGCCTTAAAGCATTGGCTATTACTGAAACGGAGCTAAAACTCATTGCCAGTGCTGCTATCATAGGCGATAATAATATTCCAAAAAAAGGAAATAATACACCGGCAGCTATGGGTATGCCTAATGTGTTATAAATAAGTGCAAAAAACAGGTTTTGCTTGATATTTCTCATCACGGCATCACTTAAATTTTTTGCTTTCACAATAGCTTGCAAATCGCCTTTTACCAGAGTTATCATGGCACTTTCAATAGCTACATCAGTTCCTGTTCCCATAGCAATGCCTACATCACTTCGGGCTAATGCAGGTGCATCATTAATACCATCTCCGGCCATTGCTACTACTTTGTTATTTGCTTGTTGTTTTTCCACTTCTTTGAGTTTGTCTTCCGGCAGCATACCGGCTTTAAAATCCGTAAGATTTAATGCCTGTGCCACTGCCTGTGCGGTGTCGTAGTTGTCGCCTGTAAGCATCACCACATCAATGCCTTTGTTTTGGAGTGCTTCAATTGCTTTGGCACTGGTTTCTTTTATCTTATCGGCAATAACCACATAGCCCACGATGTTTTTATCTATTGCTAAATAAGAAACTGTTTTGCCTTGTTGCTGAAAGGTTTTAGCCTCTTTTTTCATTTCATCGGTGATTTCCGCTTTGGCGTATTCCATCATTTGGGGATTTCCCAACGCTACTTTCTTATTACTAATCTCGGCTTCCACTCCTTTGCCGGTTACAGCATTGAAATTGTCCGATTTCAGTATTTCTGCCTGATGCTCTTTTCCGTATTTCAAAGTTGCTTGCCAAAGGATGTTCGCTATTCGTATTTAGCGAAACAATAAATTTTAGTATTTCTGTCTCATTGAGCTTATCACTAAAACTCCCCACTTTTTCTACCGTTGGTTTTCCTTCGGTTATTGTGCCTGTTTTATCTATAATCAATGTATTGATCTTATTCAATTTTTCGAGTGCTTCTGCATTTTTTATCAATATACCATTTTGAGCACCTTTGCCTACGCCTACCATTACCGACATAGGTGTTGCCAACCCCAATGCACAAGGACAGGCAATGATTAGAACAGCAATGGCATTTACCAGCGCATATACATAAGCAGGCTCCGGTCCCCAAACAGACCATATTATGAATGTGATTGCCGAAATAATAACCACAACCGGCACAAAATAACCGGAAACCTTATCTGCTAAATTTTGAATAGGTGCACGACTGCGACCGGCATCATTGACCATACGAATGATTTGAGCGAGCAAGGTGTCGCTCCCTACTTTTTCAGCCTTCATTAAAAAGGGGCGGTTTCCATTGATTGTTCCACTGCTAACTTTATCTCCTTTATTTTTATCAACAGGAATCGGTTCTCCTGTAATCATTGATTCGTCTATACTTGTTTCTCCTTCGGTGATAGTGCCATCTACAGGAATTTTACCCCCGGGTTTTACTTTAAGAATATCATTCAATTCAATATCATCAATACTTACTTCAACTTCTTTGCCCTCTATGATTTTAGTCGCTTTATTTGGTGCTAATTTTAATAATTCTTTTACTGCCGAATTGGTTTGGCTATGGGCACGCGCTTCTAACAGCTGACCTAAAAGCACCAGCGTTAATATGACCGTTGCCGCTTCAAAATAAACGTGAACCGCACCGGATTCGGTTTTAAACTGCTCAGGAAACACATCGGGGAATAACATTCCAAAAACACTAAACAACCAAGCTACACCAGCACCAATACCTATAAGTGTGAACATATTGAGATTTCCTGTTCTGATACTTCTGTAAGCCCGTTCAAAAAACATCCAAGTGGCATAAAAAACTACCGGAATGGATAGCGCAAACTGCACCCAATTCCAATATTTTTGTTCCATTATGTTATACAGTGGATTACCGGAAAGCATTTCGCTCATTGCAATTAAGAAAATTGGCAATGTGAATGCTGTTGCTATCCAAAACTTTTTCGATAGATTTTTATACGTTTTCTCTTCGGCAGAAAGATCCGGTTTCAGTGGTACCAAATCCATTCCGCAGATAGGACAGGAATCTGCTTCATTCCTTATAATTTCGGGGTGCATTGGGCACGTCCATTGTGTTTCTGTTATAGCAGAGAGGTTTTGTTCCTCCACTAAACTCATTCCGCACACCGGACAATCTCCGGGCTTATCATAAGTTTTGTCGCCTTCGCAGTGCATAGGGCAGTAGAATATACCTGTGCCTTTACCTTTTTGCGGTTTTTCTTTTTTTATTTCGGAATGATGATAATGCTCCCCTTGCTGATGGATATTATAGATGCCTCCATCTTCTTTTAAAGCTTTTTGAAAAGTTTCTAAGGGAATATGATTTTCCATTTCAATAGTTGCTTCAGCTTTTTCCAGATTAACGGTAGCTTTGGAAACCCCTTTTACTTTTGATAACACTTCCTCTACATGACTGCGACAACCATTGCAAGTCATTCCGGTAATTTTATAAGTATGTTTCATTTTTCCTGATTTTTATTTATTAAATTTTCTAAAAATAATTAAAGTGAAAGCAAACATTTGCTTTCAAAGAGGGCAGGGACAAAATCTATGGCTGTCAAAAAAAAAGAATTATACTAAAATCAGATAAAATAGGCATAGATTAGAAAAATGGAACGCCGCAGGTGTAAAATTTTTATAGAAAAAAATAATGCCGAAAAACCTGAGACCTTCTTTCGAGGTTCTTAGTACCGATTTTCACAAACTCGCTTTTTTATTAAAAAACAAACGACTCCTGCGTAATGTTAAATATCGGTTGATAAATAACATTCCCCGAAATTTTACCGCTAAGGCACAATTTGTGTAACGCCGACAGTGCCGCTACTGCCATTGTCCCATTGCACTTCTATACTGTTTCCGTAAGGTGCGACAGATAAAATAGTACCGCCACTCACCGACCAGTTATACACCGTACCCGCCTCGCCGCTTGCCGGAACACTGTATATATTTACATAATTGCTGCAAGCGGTGGCATCGCCGCTGATGAGGGGCTTAAACACGCAAAAGCGCAGAACTCCCTGCGCCGATGCAGCAAAAGCACCTCCGGTAGCTGCATTCACGCTCACCGCCGAGCCATCGTAGGTGATGTTGTATGCACCCGAAGGAGTCATTCCCAACAAAGTATGGGTAGTTTCGCTGCCGCCGTTGAAAGTATAAGAAGTGCTGCTCACCGCGTTTGCAAGGATAAAGTATCTGTATTGAACATTACAATTTGTGCTGTATTATCTGCCAAAGTAACTTTTGTGCCTTTCATGTTATTGGTGGCAGAAGCCAAAGCGGTGCTGCTCATTTCTACAGTGGCGGTGGTGCCGGGCTGAAAAACACTCATAAATTCGGTATATAAAGGATTGGAAGGGTGGCGAATTTCGGCACGCCAAGTATCGCTGTTGAGGGCATATTCATCGCTGTCGGGATTGGGGTTTTCGAAGGCGGTGCTGATAAGGGGCGAAGCGGGCAATACTATATGCGTATAAAGGCGTTTGTCGCCGTAGGTGCTTTGTAAATGATTGCCGCTTACTGTGGGATTTGCCGTAAAATGCCAACGTTGTGCTTTGTCGTAAGCACCGTTGGGGTGCGTGGAAGTGCGTGCTTTGGCTTGGTCATATACCACAAATATATTCGCAGAACGCAGATATAGGAAATTGCGGTAGAAAAATCGCAGCGGGCGCAGCGAATAATCATAATAATTTTCGGGCATGGTGTAGGCATAAGTGGCATCGGTGCGGATATAAGTAATTTGATTCCCCATTTGTACCGCTTTTATATCGTCCCAGCCCCAACTCGTCTGCCCGCCGATATACGAAGAACTCATATTGCCGCCGCCATCTAACAATAATTCATATACATCGCCGTAGTCGCTGAAAAACAACGTATTTGCCTGCCCCGAATTGTAGCCCTGATTGCTGCCGCCGCCTATACCATTTTCATCAACGTTGCCGAATTGGTTGCCGTCCACGAGCAGATAGCGGTCGCCTTGTTTGATTTCCAAAGCTCCGGCGGCATTGTGTTGGTGGTCGTCCCAAATAGCACCGCCGCCTTTAAACGAAGCCCAAGTAGCGGTGCTGTCCCAGCTGTTGCGCATCAAAAAATAAGTGTAGGCACCATTTCCATTGCCAAGATTATATCCCGTATTATTGAAACCGCTGTAAAAAAGAGGTTCATCGGTGAAAGGGGCGGAGGGGCGATTTTCATCTAAATAATAAAAAGACTCCCAATTGGTCAGATTAAAAACAGAACCCCAAGTCGGGTGAACAAGAATTTCGGTATTGGCTAAATATTGTGCTTCTTCGCCCCAGGTAGTTCCTGCCAAAATATATGACAAGCGGTGCGCCAGCGACAAAGGGGCAATGCCCACCACATCACCACCCCAATCGCCGATGTGGTCAATTTCGTAGCGGTTGGGCAGCAGCGAGTGTTTGAAAGCCTGCAACAAATTGGGCATCCAAGTCGGGTGTGCCGCAAATAAATCTTCGTTGGTGGCGGTTTGTACTATTTTCATATATTCAATAATGCGCGACATCGTTCCTGCCCCATACGCCCAGCCCTGTATTTGCAAACCGCCTTTGTTGGGATTTCCTGTAACGTTTACCGCACCGCCCGTAAATACAGTAACAGTAGCTTCGTAGCCGCCTTCAAAAGGTTCTTCCAAATTATCGGAAGCAATATGTTCGGGGGCTGATAAAGCTGAAGGGGTACCGTCAAAGCGAATACGCGCAAAATCAATCATTTCGGCGGCGCGTGTATTATCTCCGGCACTCGCATAGCCCATTGCGGCACTGCAAATCACATGTCCGAAAAAATAATTGCCCGTAGCGCGGTCGTTGATTTGATAGGCATTGGTACGCAGCGAATCGTAATATTCGTTCATCAAATTAATGATGTCGTTTTTGAGTGTTGCATCTAATTCGTCATAGCAATAATCGTAAATAATGCCGATGGTCATTCCCAAAAATCGCGAAGGAAAATATTGGTCTATTTCTAAGGGCAACGAACAGCCTCCGCAGGTATTGGCGGGGTCGCTTTGTGCCGAAATCATCTCTTCGGCGAGTTCAATGAGTTTGTCGGAATAAGCGGTAGGAAATGCACCGGCGGTATTGCCTTTGGTCATTTGGTGTGCAAATGCCAAGGGCAGAGCTGCATCATACCAACCGCCGCCTTCGTAGGTATAAAAAATGTAATTGTTGTTCCAAGTGCTGATGGTACTTTGGTTAAAATCCATTACAGGGCGGGTTGCCAATTCATCGGCTTGCGCCTTTAAAGCGAGCCAGTCGGGGTGGTTGGCATTTTTTTTGGCGAGTAGTTGGTTTTTGATGGTGCTGTTTATCAGGAGGCGTGGGTGCGTGCCGATAACAGGATTTTGTGCATCTGCGCTTTGACAGCACAAAAATATGCAGCACAATAAAAGGCAAACGGGGAAAAGATGTTTCATGGTTGTTGAAGGAGAAGAAGTGAAGAAGATTGATTGATTTATCAAAAATAAACCTTTTAAATATAAGAAACAAATCTAACTATACGACAGTTTTTTTGAGGATAAGAAAAACAACACGGCAACCTAAAAAAAGTGTAAAAATGTAAGGTTATTTCAGGATTATGCTAATTAATACATTTAAAAAAGTAAGGCGAACATTATTTTTCTTTGCGGCTCTGCGTCTTTGCGGTTAGTATTTTTTTTTCACCGCAAAGGCACTAAGGCGCAAAGTTTTTTATAAAACCCCTTATTTATAAGGTAAATATTAATAACTCGTACTACCTCCCCAACTCGGCTGTAACCCTCCCCAACTCGGCTGTAACCCTCCCCAACTCGGCTGTAACCCTCCCCAACTCGGCTGTAACCCTCCCCAACTCGGCTGTAACCCTCCCCAACTCGGCTGTAACCCTCCCCAACTCGGCTGTAACCCTCCCCAACTCGGCTGTAACCCTCCCCAACTCGGCTGTAACCCTCCCCAACTCGGCTGTAACCCTCCCCAACTCGGCTGGAACCCTCCCCAATTCGGCTGGAACCCTCCCCAATTCGGCTGGAACCCTCCCCAATTCGGCTGGAACCCTCCCCAATTCGGCTGGAACCCTCCCCAATTCGGCTGGAACCCTCCGAAGCCCCACCCATCGCCTCTGACGTGGGTGAGTAGTTCACTCTTTATAAATCAATACGGGGACTTTTCCATGAAACGCCATTTTTTGCGTAAAACTCACCTCAAAAAAACGGTTGAGCGAAGATTGTTTTTTGCGCAGCATAGCCAGCACATCTACGCGATGCTCGCGGGTGTAATTTTCAAGCCCCTCCAAAATGCTGTCGTTTTCTATCAGCACAAAATCATAATTATCTTCGCCCAGCACTTCATCTACATACGAGCGAAAATGAATGATATGGTCGTGGTACTTGCTCGCATCATCGTCTGCTACATGCAAAAAAGTAAAACGACACTCAAATAACTGTACAAAATCGTGTAATTTGGCAATGGCGGCGTAGCCCTTTTCGCTTTCTTCGAGGTCGGTGGCAAATACGATGTTTTCAATAGTATTGCTGGGGGCGGCGAGTGGTACTGCTAAAATCGGCACATCTACTTTTTCAATGAGGGTTTGTGTATTGCTGCCAAAAAAACGTTCTTTCAGCCCCGAAGCTCCTTTGGTACCCAATACCAATAAATCAAAATGCTGGTGGTGCGTACCTGCGATGATTTCGTCCAACGCCGAACCCTGATGTAGATGATATTCTATTTGGATATGCTCTTTTTGATGCTCGGCAAGCGGTGTGCTGTGTGGAGGGTGCTTTCCAAAAATGCTGCAAGATTTCCTGCATATTTTCCGGTGGCTTATTATTTACATGCATCAATGTAACCGTACCCCCCGAAATAGCGGCGATTTGCGCTGCATAGTGTAGTGCGGTGCGCGAGTAAGGAGAAAAATCAGTAGGAACAAGAATGTTTTTCATTCGTCAAAACACTAAAACCTTCGGCAGTGCCAAAATTTTGTATTGACGAATTTAGTACATATTTTTTTGGTTAGGAAATTTTTTGTGGAAGAATAAGATTATGTAGCAGCAGGTATTTTAATTTTACCCCAACTTTGCCCCTCATTCAAAGTCTTGTTTTTTTAAAATCAACTGCCGCCACACGCCCTGCAAAAATCCTAAACCGTAGCCCCACAATTGTACAAAAGCCGCCGCCACCGACAGCAGCGCAATATGCACGTTTTTTTCGAGGCGCAGTGCATCTGCAAAAAACACCGCCGCCGCCAACAAAGGCAAAGCCAGCCACCGCCACTGTTGCATAAACAAAGCCGCCGCTACACACGCCAAACACGCCAGCACAAACAAAGCAGGCAGCAAATGCACCATTTTGAGTGCGCCCCGATTGCGGCGGTGCAAGCTCACCCGCGCCACTCCGAAATTAAACGTCTGCCGAAAAAAACTCCGCCATGTGCTGCGCCGTTTGTGATATACATAAGCCTGTGGCACTAAGCACACCCGAAATCCCTTTTGCCTGATGCGCATACTCAATTCAATATCTTCGCCGGCGGCTTTGGCAGCAGCAAAACGCACCTCCGGAAAGCCCCCCACCGCCTCAAACACCTTGCGCGAAAAGCCCATATTAAAACTGCGTGGCACGAAATTATCCATTTTTTCGCTGCCGCCGCGAATGCCGCCGGTTGTAAAAAAACTCGTCATGGCGTAGTTGATGGCTTTTTGAAGCGGCGAAAAAGAGGCGTGGGCACGGTCGGGACCGCCGAAAGCATCACAAGGACGCTCCCGCAAAGAGGCATTAAGCGCGGCAAAATAAGTAGCAGGCAGCAGGCAGTCGGAGTCGAAGAAAAGAAAAAAATCGCCCTGAGCACGTGCCGCACCATAATTGCGGGCAATACCGGGACCTTCATTGGGCTTGAAATAATACGAAAAAGGAACACCGACAACAGGAGCAAATTGCTGCAAAACGGCTTCGCAAGGCTGCGAAGAGCCATCTTCCACCACTACAATTTCAAAATTTTTTTCGCTCTGTTCGCTCAACGATTGCAGCAATTCCTGCATTTCGTCAGGGCGATTGAACACCGGAATAATAACAGAGTAGAGGAGGGGCAATATGGGCATAAAAGATGAAACAAATACAAATAAAGTAATTTAAAAAATAAGCAGTTCAAGGCGCAAAGTTAGCAGCGAAGTATAAAATTCTCTTTTATTTTTGTGTTTTTTGCGGATTAAAATAAATGTATAAACGACAAGAAATAAAAAATAATCGGCTATTTTATAATTTTTTGCCTGCAAAAACTTGTTGCTATAAGAAGTGTCTTTATCTTTAATCTTTTAAATAAAAACAGCGTCAAAAAAAACACGATGCCGCCTTGATGTATCGTTTTAGAACTTTTGATATGATATATCCGTTATTTTTTTGTTTTAAATTAAATACTTGACAATCTTTTTTTTGATAATTTTCTCGTATGATGGAAGATTATAAAAAGCGTTATACTTTTGATGTCAATAAAGACCTCATCGGCAAAGGCGGTTTTTCAAAAGTATATCGCGCTATGGATAACTACCGCAAACGCCCCGTTGCGCTGAAATTTTATTATGGAATATGGTCGGAAAAATACGACATCATCAGCGAAATCAACCGTATGGAAGACATCATACACCCGAATTTGATACGCTACTACGATGCCACCATTATTGAAACCATTGGAGCTTTGGGCGACCAAGAGCGTATTCAGGTAGGAATTATGGAGTATGCCGATGCGGGAGATTTGACCTCGGTGTATTCCAAAAACGACCCGATACTATTTAAAAAATTGATTTTGGATATTTTGGAGGGTTTGAAATACTTGCACCAAAAAGGCATTGCCCACCGCGATATGAAACCGAAAAACATACTCCTGTCGCACGCTTTGGAAGAGTTTGGATTGGTGGCAAAAATAGCGGATTTCGGTATCAGTAAAAAAGTGGGGATTGAGGAAACGGGTGCTTCTACACAGTTGCTCGGCAGCATTGAATATATGGCTCCCGAACAATTTAATACGCGCCGTTTTGGAATAGACAATAAATTGCACACCAATGTTGATTTGTGGGCTTTGGGAGTTATTGTGTATGAAATGTTGGTGCATCAAACGCCTTTCGGCACGCGCTCTACGGGCTTCAGCAATGAGGATATTTTAAATAATATCGTATTTGCCGATTTAAAGATAGATTATTCCAAATTAGAAGAACCTTTTAGAACGATAGTGCAGCGTTGTTTGGTAAAAAATGCTGCCGAGCGCGTAAAAACCGCCGATGAACTCATCGCTTTGCTCAAAGAAAAAACGCCGGTAACTGCCCCGCCGCCTGTTGTGGCAATACCACCTGCCGAAAAAACGCCTCCCGCCGTTGTAAGCAAATCCGCTGCCACACAAGAAACGGTTGTTATTTCCAAAGTGCCCTCTGAACCGCCCGCCGCTACCGTGCCCAAAGTTGCCGCCGAAAGCACCAACGACAAAGCCACACGCATTTTGGAGCGCGTCAATGCCGGTTTACCTTCGCAAAAAAGCGGTCATTCGCAGCCTACATCGCCTGCTTTGCCTTCGGATATTTTCAGCGGAAGTACCTATATTCCGCCTACACCGAAGTACAATCCCAACAACGGCAGGCATAACCCGACTTTGGAATCGGGCAAGGAGTATTTTAAAAGACGTGATTATGTACACAGTTTTCAGTATCTAAACAGCGTAGCCGAAAATACGTTGGATACCGAAGCTAAATTTTATAAAGGCTTTATGTTCTACAACGGCAAATGCGGCGGCGCACACGACCCCCTGCACGGCAGACGCTTGATGGACGAAGCTAAATCCGAAGACCGCGCCTTAGTAGTAGATTTGATGGTAAAATATGTATTGACCGATTACCGTTGATAAAAAATTATAAGTACCTGAGTAGCATTAATTTATACCATTTTTTTATAAAATATTGACTTTTAATTAGTTATTGCATTTGTTGTTTGCAATTAAAAATTAATCATTACTTACGACTCATTCCAAAATAAAAAATACATGACCCATAAAATAGAATGTTATAACTGCAAGCGGCTCACCGAAGTAAGTCCGCCGAAATATCGTTGTACGCATTGCAATTATCCGCTCCAACGCCTTGTAGAAGGTGAAGTGCCACCGCCCGATGCCAAAACTATTGGTCAGATACAGCAAAATGTAGCAGAAATCAAACAAAAAATACAACAAGACCTCAAACCCGCCACACCACCCGACATAGCTATCACCATTAAAGATATGAGCGGAGGCGGCAATGCGCCCAAAGAGGCATCGCCTGCAACCAAAAAAGAAGAACAGCCGCCGCTTTCGGCACCGCCCAAAACAATACCGATAGAGGAGAAAAAAAACGAGTTGCCCAAAACAATACCGCCACCGCCACCCGCAGTGGCAGCACCCGCCAAAACGCGTGAACAATTGCTCAAAACACTTGAAACGCTTTTGAGCCAGAAAAAACCCGATGTAGAAAAGGCAACCCTGCAAAAATTAGAAAAAATAGAAGTGGTGAGCAGCCACCGCCCCGAAAACAGCGACAAGCCCATTGCCGGTTGGCTCGTAGTACATACCGAAAACAAAATCCCCATCACTTACGAACTCTATGAAGGGAACAACATTATCGGTCGCGCCGATACCAACCACAAAACCGACATTCCGGTGCGAGATGATAAATATGTGAGCCGCACACACTGCCGTATTGAAGTAAAAAAAGATTTTTTACACCGTTTTTTATATGTTTTAAGCGATGACGACAGTGGCGACACCAAAGCCAGCACCAATGGCACCTTTGTAAACGGACTCAGTGAGCGACTGCCCGCCCATACCGTTATTTATTTGCGCGATGGCGATATTATTCAGGTAGGCGAAACCAAACTCGCTTTCAAAGATACTTACCAATCCGACAACTTCGCCGATGCCGCCACAAGTGTAGTCGTCACCAATTATACCAAAACTATTCCTGTAAAATAATAAAACTGTTCGGGTTTTTAAGTCGGCTTTTTTTTATAAAACGAAACGCTTACTTTTGCCAAAAATAAAACCAATACAACCCTTCTTTTTTTTTCTTGAATATCTCATCAACACCAATTATTTAGGCTATTACACATGGTAAAAAAATTTAAAAACGTCGCATTTGCCTTGGTTCTAACCATCATCGTAGGGATCATTGCACACACCTTATTTTCTTATTTTCCTTACGGAGGCTTTAGCAGTCGTATCGGTCAAATATGCGGTGGCGAATTGCCGCACGGTATGATACAACTCTTTATTTTCTTTTTGTTCTTTTTGGGATTGTTTGAAGTATATGACCGCTTCCGCAAAATCAGTTACGAACGCCAGAGTTTAGGGCTTAATTTTTTACCCGAACAAGAACACTGGGTATTGTCGCCCGATGATGTGAACGACCTCAAACTCAAAATGATTGACTACGAAAAACAACATAAATTTCTACTCACAGGTATTTTGCGCAAAGCCGCTACCAAATTCCGCACCGAAAAGTCGGTATCCGATGTAATGCAAATCGTGAGCAGCCAAGTCAATATCAACTTCAAAAAATCGGAAAGCGCACAAGCCATTGTCCGCTATATCATCTGGGCAATTCCATCTATCGGTTTGATAGGAACAATTTTGGGGATAGCGCAATCCTTGGGTTTAGCCGACCGCGCCAACGACCCCGTTATCATGAAACAAATCACCAGCAGCATGTATGTAGCCTACGATGCTACTTTGGTCGCTTTGATTTTGAGTTTGATTATTATGTGGTGGTTTCATCAATTGCAAGAGCAAGAAGAAGAACTCCACAATGATATGGAAGAATATATCATGGAGAACTTTGTGAACCGTATTCACGTTGAATAATATGTAATGAAAAATATTTTTTATTAAAATATTGATGATTAGCGAGTTGCACAATGAAGCCGGATAGATTTTTTTTACAATAAAAAAAACTATTCGCTATCAAAGGCTGCGCTTGCTGTTATTATTTTTAATCTCTTATGCAAAGTATCACTTACGAGCTTATTATCCAAGCACTCAGCCGAGTAGAAGACCCCGACTTGCACCGCGATTTGGTGTCGTTGGGAATGGTTCGCGATGTAGCATTTGAAAGCAGACGCATCGCTTTTACGCTGGTACTCACCACGCCCGCCTGCCCCTTGAAAGATTTTTTGCGAAATCGCTGTATAGAATCTTTACAACAAACTTTCGGCGAAGATATAACCGTGGAAATAGAAATGACCGCTCAGGTGAGCACTTTGCGTCAGGAGCAGGAGAGCGTATTGCCTTATGTGAAAAATGTGATAGCGGTGGCTTCGGGCAAAGGTGGCGTAGGAAAATCAACGCTGGCGGCAAACTTGGCACTGGCATTGGCAAAAAAAGGAGCGCGTGTGGGCTTGTTAGATGCCGACTTGTACGGACCCTCTGTGCCTACGATGTTCGGTTTGCAGCAGGCTCGCCCGCAAGTGATAGAAGAAGACGGCAAACACAAAATGGTGCCCATTGAACGCTATGGCTTAAAATTGCTCTCTATTGGTTTTTTGATGGACGATAAGCAAGCCGTAGTGTGGCGGGGCCCGATGGCATCTTCTGCACTCAAACAATTGGTCAATGATGCTGTTTGGGGCGAATTAGATTATTTGTTGTTTGATTTGCCCCCCGGCACCGGCGATATTCATTTGACATTGGTGCAGCAAGTGCCGCTCACCGGAGCTGTTATTATTACCACCCCACAAGAAGTGGCTTTAGCCGATGTGCGCAAGTCTATTGCAATGTTTCAGTTGCCGCAGATAGCCGTTCCTATTTTGGGCGTTGTAGAAAATATGGCATATTTCACTCCACCCGAATTGCCCGACCACAAATATTATATTTTCGGCAGAGGCGGCGGCGAGCAGTTGGCGGAGGAGTTTCAAGTGCCGTTTTTGGGTCAGATGCCTTTGGTGCAAAGTGTGCGCGAAGGCGGCGACATCGGCAATCCCGCGCTTTTGAGCAGCGATGCCCTCACCGTTTCTTTATTCGATGATTTGGCAGGGCGCGTAGCGCGGCAGGTGGCGGTTCGCAATGAGCAGTTTAATCCGCGTTTGGTGAATTTTTATTAAAAATAACCCGAAACAAGGGGGCTTTTTTAAAATGAAATTACAAGTGTATTTTTGCTTTATATCATTGATTTTTAATTATTTATAATAGCTAAAAATTAATCACTAAAACCGACCGCTTATCTTTAACTAAAATTTTACGTTTATCAAAGATAAATACATCAACGATAAAAAATGAACAACGACGACATACAGCAGCAGCATTGTGACGATTTGCTCCAAAAAGCCCGCGAAGCCTTATTGCCTTTGCAGCCCTATTTTGAGGCAGACGGCGGCGCAGTAGAAGTATTGCGCCTCACCGAAGAGGGAGTATTGCAGGTAAAATTGCTGGGAAATTGCGAGTCGTGCCGTATCAGTATGATGACTACCGCAGGTATGGAGCAGGTAATAAGAGCCGCCGTACCTGAAATAAAAAGGGTAGAGGCGGTAGCAGTATAATATCTATATTTTCTTCTTCATTACCGCCGTTTTTTTATTGATTTATTGATGAAATACTAACTTTTGCGGGGCATTTTTTTCTTTTCATGCTTGATTTTTTAATTGTCGGACAGGGTATCGCCGGAACATTGTTGTCGTATGCTCTGCTGCAAGCCGGATTTTCGGTGCAGGTGATAGATATGCCCCAAGCCGAGCTGCCTCGCAAGCCGCCGCCGGTATCATCAATCCGGTAACAGGCAGGCGCATTGTGAAGTCGTGGCTCGCGGATACGGTATTGCCCTTTGCCACCCGCACTTATACGCAATTGGAAAAAGAACTGCAAATCTCCTTTTTTCAGCCTTTGCCCTTTTTGTGTTTGTATGAAAAGACTGAAGAAAAAAACGATTTTTTGATAAAAAGCGGCGATGCAGCTTATCGCGCTTATTTGCAGGAATGGAAAGAGCCTTTGCCCGTAGGTGTGCGAGCAGGAAATTTTGCGGGAAAAATAATGCAAAGTGCTTGTGTACACCCTTCGATTTTATTGCCCGCTTATCGCCGTTTTTTGCAGCAAAAAGGGTATTTGACAGAGGATATTGTAAATAAAGAAGAAATTGAAATTGGAAAAAACGATATTCGCTGGAAAGGCTGTCGCGCCCGCGCCCTGATTTTCTGCGACGGGCATTGGGGGGCAGAAAACCCTTTTTTCCCCGATTTACCTTTTTTATTATCCAAAGGAGAGGCATTATTGTTGCGCAATGAGGCTTTTTCGGCGGCGTGTTTTGTGAAAAAAGGAGCAACCCTCTGTCCGCAGCCCCAACGCCACACTTTTTGGATAGGCTCTACTTATTCGTGGAACGATTTGGAGCGCGGCACTTGCAGCGAAACAGCACGCGCCGAGTTGTTGGCAAAAGCTGCCGCTATGATAGATACGCCGTTTGAAATATACCAAGCCGTGAGCGGCATACGACCCACTGTGCGCCACCGCCGCCCACTCATCGGGCGCAGTGATTGGTGCGATAAGGTGTATATTTTCAATGGTTTTGGCACTAAAGCCTTTATGCTTGCACCCTATTTTGCGGCACATTTCACTGCGTATCTGCAAGGCAAAAACCCACTTGATGCGGCGATAGACATTGCTTGTATATCGCAGAATTTTGGCAAACCCTGAAACAAAAGAAGTCCTTTTTTATTGCTCAATTTTTTTATTGCTAAGGTGGCACTTGAAGTCGTTCTTAAAAAGATAAATAACCTATGGTTAGCGCAATGATAACTTGCTAATATTTTCAAAAATCTTAATTATCGCCTATTTATACCATTCAAATATCTATTTGTCATAGTTGTTTTACAGATTCAATTCCCATTCAAAGTGACTTATATTATTGCTAATATCAGCCATATCATTACAAAATGGAAGACTTTACTCACTATGTCATTTAGATATTTATTTGGTATTACAATCAACATATTTATGTTGATTGTAAAATATCTATTACAGGTTCAATTCCCATTCAGAGTATTTTATATTAGCAATAATATCAGCCACATCATTACAGAATAAAATATTTGGTACTGATTAAGAATGTATGCTGGTGATTTTTGCAAAAAGTTGTCATATTGACAACCCAAAAGGGCAAAACCAACTTAAATTAGTATGTCTGAAATACTGGTTCAAGTGGTTTGAACCTCATTGTGAGGATACAAGTGGTTCAGACAAATACAAGAGCCTATTGTTCAAGGATTTTAAGAAAGTCCAAATTGATGAAATGTGGACTTTTGTCAAACATCGCAAACAAGGCAAACGCTGGCTTTGGTATGTTTATGACGCAGATTCTGGTCAAATTTTAGCTTTTTACATCGGAAAACGCAATAATTCGGCTTGCAAAGCTCTGATGAGAAAACTCGCTCATTTACAAATTGATTCCTACCGAACCGATGATTGGAAGTCTTATAAAAGTACATTGCTCCTCAAAAGCATATTATCGCAAAGGCTAAAACTACCCATATTGAAAGGCGAAACCGAGATTTCAGAACACATTTAAAAGGCTCTGTCGCCAAACCGTTTGCTTTTCTAAGAAAGATGATATGCACTACGGTATCATTAAAACTTATATCTTTCTTAGAAACAAGTTCCGTACCTCTCTTAATATTCAGCATACATTTTAAATCACTACCAAATATTTGATACAGGGTGTTATCCAGATATTTATTCGTTATAGTAGGAGGCTAACCTTTTTAGGTTAGCCTCTTTTTTTATAGGTAGTGAATGACTATGATTTAATCATATTTTTTAGACACTAATGTCTATTTTTTATTGAATTGCAGGGTAAAAAAAATAAAATGTATTCTAAAAAATAACATATATCAATAGAAAAACACATAAATGCTATAATTACAAAAATAGAAATGCTTATGGCATATAATTTGATAGTTAATAGTCACTAAGTCGGATATAGTTTATCGGTTATTTATAATTAACTTGATTTAAAAAGGTGATTGCTAAAAAACAAAATATTTATTTATAATATAATTAAACGTATGAAACAATTTAAACAAAAAAGTCTTAAACAAAAAATATTGAAATACAATATTTTTATTCTCAAATATTTATTATTTTTTGGGATGTTGTTTATGCCGATTATTCTTAATGCTCAAATATCTGGCATTGTTTATTTTGATGGAAATAATGATGGCATCAAACAAAGCAGTGAGGTTGGTTATGAGTACTTAATCGTTACTGCATACGATAGTTTTGGTGGTACTTTTTCAGGAGTTACAAATAACTCAGGTGCTTATGTCATCAATGGTACATCAAGTGCTACTATGTATAGAGTAGAATTATCTCTGCCATTTGGGTACAATGATGGATCTTTTGGAAACCAATCTGGTTCATCTGTGCAGTTTGCTGCGGGTAATACCACAAATTTGGATTTTGGAATTTACTTGCCTGATAAATGCGATCCCGATCTATCCATTAGAGTGGTAACAGGTATGGGTTTGGAAGATAGCGACTATTCTGTAAAATCCTGGGATTATTTTACAGATAGACGACCAGTTGACAATATGGGTGATGATGGCGATACTACACCTCACACCGAGGATATTACATATCAGGAAGTAGGGGTTCCTTTCGGAGTAGCTGTTCAAAAAACAACGAAATTGCTTTATTTTAGTACATTAGCTGCTACGCTAAATGATATATTTCCTCTCGCACCTGATGGAATTGATGCTATTTATGTGGCAGACTATTCAGGACCAAATAATACTTATGTGGGAAATAAATTATTGACAAATTTGAGTAATTACGGAATTAGTACCTCCGCATTAAACCCTGTTGCCAATGAAATGGGGGAATATGGCTTGGGTGGAGTTGCGATTTCAAGCGATGGAAGGTATTTGTATGTTATAAATATGGGTAAAGGCAACATAGTAAAAATAGACATATCAAGTGTTACTTATGGTTCAATACCTAGTGGAGGATACACGAACCTTAATGTAAGTGAAATAAGTATAACTGGAGCTAATTGTTCGGGAGGTATATTTAGACCTTCAGCTTTATCAATAGAAGGAGAAAATCTATTTGTAGCAGGGGTATGTGATGCGTCTAATTCCTCTAATCTATCAGATTTGCGTCTGAGAGCATTAATGACTAGTCTATCCAATATTTCTTTTGTTCAAGTATTAGATTATGACCTATCCACTTTTACGGGAGGGGGACTAAGAGCAGTCGGCTGGCCACAGCGTAAATGGAGTAATACTTGGAGTGGTACAGATAGTCAAGGCAGTTCTGGTGTGATACAGCCCTTAGTACCGTCTATTGCTTTTGATGATAATGGTGCTATGATAGTAGGTGTAACGAACAGGCAAGTTTTTGTAGATGGAGAAAGCGATAGAGAAACTGGGTATATGTTGCGAACCTGGCGTGAGAATAATGGTACTTTTACGGTTGAAAACGGAGGCGTATCAGGTCCTTATACTTGGCGGCTAAGGGTTCATCAGCAAATGATGGAGGTTTACCTGCTACTATGACGGAAGTGATGACCCTTCTACCGCAGGACCTGGTGATGATTGGTTTTTTGAGGTAGGGAGAACATCAAGTCACCCTTATCTATATAATGGAGGTGCTTTGGTGGTTCCCGGTACTGGATTGGTGCTAGGGGGATTTGGTGATCCGGGAGAACCAGCCTCCCAAACGGGAGGGCGATACTTGGATTATACTACAGGTGTATCCATTTATGGAACTAGCATGGTAGGCGCGAAGGCTTCTGTTATGGGAGATGTGGATGCAATATGTAATGTAGCACCCATAGAAATTGGTAATCGTGTGTGGTTAGATAGCAATAGTAATGGGATACAAGATGGAGATGAGTTGGGGATTGCTGGTGTTCGCATAGAACTCTATCAAGAAGATGGTACATTCTTGGCTTATGCTATAACAGATAGTGAGGGCAATTATATTTTTTCTAGTGAAAATAAAACTTCTACAATTAGTGCCATTTATGGTATAGCAGGACTCAGCCAACTCTCTAATTATACGATTAGAGTACCAGATGTAATAGGTGGAAGTAAGCAATCTGCATTAGGAATTAATGAAATAACTTTAAGCAACCAGAGTGGTACGACGAATGATGAAACAGACAGAATAGATTCTGATGGAATTTTAAGTGGCAATCATGCAGAAGTATCTTTTACTACTGGTGCTTTTGGTAAAAACTCACACGTTTTCGATTTCGGTTTTAGAAATGCTCCTTGCACTGTGTCTGTAGACAGTGCTCTACCGACTGCTTGCAGCAATAATTTGTATAATGTAGATGTTACTGTATCATATACCAACCCACCAAGCGGCGACATTACCATCAATGTAGGCGGCATCGATTATACCTTCACGCCCGACGGCACCAGCCCCGATACCTATACTGTGATGGGTTTGACCAGCAACGGCACACAGGATATAGATGTATCAGCTACGTTTGTAGGCGATGAAAATTGTACCGATGTGTTGGTAGATGCTTATGATGCGCCTTGTGCTTGCGTAGTAAATTGCGATGATAGCAACTGTACGACAATAGACAGCTACGATACAGCTACTTGTACTTGCGTGAACACACCAACACCTCCTCCAAGTTGCGATGATAGCAACTGTACGACAATAGACAGCTACGATACAGCTACTTGTACTTGCGTGAACACACCAACACCTCCTCCAAGTTGCGATGATAGCAACTGTACGACAACAGACAGCTACGATACAGCTACTTGTACTTGTGTGAACACACCAATACCTCCACCAAGTTGCGATGATAGCAACTGTACGACAACAGACAGCTACGATACAGCTACTTGTACTTGTGTGAACACACCAATACCACCACCAAGTTGCGATGATAGCAACTGTACGACAACAGACAGCTACGATACAGCTACTTGTACTTGCGTGAACACACCAATACCACCACCAAGTTGCGATGATAGCAACTGTACGACAACAGACAGCTACGATACAGCTACTTGTACTTGTGTGAATACACCGATACCACCTCCAAGTTGCGATGACAGCAACTGTACGACAACAGACAGCTACGATACAGCTACTTGTACTTGCGTGAACACACCAATACCACCTCCAAGTTGCGATGACAGCAACTGTACGACAACAGACAGCTACGATACAGCTACTTGTACTTGCGTGAACACACCAATACCACCTCCAAGTTGCGATGACAGCAACTGTACGACAACAGACAGCTACGATACAGCTACTTGTACTTGCGTGAACACACCAACACCTCCTCCAAGTTGCGATGATAGCAACTGTACGACAACAGACAGCTACGATACAGCTACTTGTACTTGTGTGAACACACCAATACCTCCACCAAGTTGGTGATGATAGCAACTGTACGACAACAGACAGCTACGATACAGCTACTTGTACTTGTGTGAATACACCGATACCACCTCCAAGTTGCGATGATAGCAACTGTACGACAACAGACAGCTACGATACAGCTACTTGTACTTGCGTGAACACACCAATACCACCACCAAGTTGCGATGATAGCAACTGTACGACAACAGACAGCTACGATACAGCTACTTGTACTTGTGTGAATACACCGATACCACCTCCAAGTTGCGATGATAGCAACTGTACGACAACAGACAGCTACGATACAGCTACTTGTACTTGTGTGAATACACCGATACCTCCTCCAAGTTGCGATGACAGCGACTGTATGACAACAGACAGCTACGATACAGCTACTTGTACTTGCGTGAACACACCAACACCTCCTCCAAGTTGCGATGATAGCAACTGTACGACAACAGACAGCTACGATACAGCTACTTGTACTTGCGTGAACACACCAACACCTCCTCCAAGTTGCGATGATAGCAACTGTACGACAACAGACAGCTACGATACAGCTACTTGTACTTGCGTGAACACACCAATACCACCTCCAAGTTGCGATGATAACGACTGTAATACAGCAGATGTTTACAACACAGCTACTTGCCAATGTGAACACAATGCGATAACTCCCGGAGCTTGCGATGATAGCGACTGCACGACAGATGACAGCTACGATACAGCTACTTGTGCTTGTGTGCATACACCTATCACCCCACCAAGTTGCGATGACAGCGACTGTACAACAACAGACAGCTACGATACAGCTACTTGTGCTTGCGTACATACACCCATCACCCCACCAAGTTGCGATGATAACGACTGTAATACAGCAGATGTTTATAATACAGCTACTTGCCAATGCGAAAACAATGCAATAACTCCCGGAGCTTGCGATGATAGCGACTGCACGACAGACGACAGCTACGATACAGCTACTTGTACTTGTGTGAATACACCCATTCCCCCACCAAGTTGTGATGATAGCGACTGTACAACAACAGACAGCTACGACACAGCTACTTGTGTTTGCGTGAATACACCCATCACCCCACCAAGTTGCGATGACAGCGACTGTACAACAACAGACAGCTACGACACAGCTACTTGTGTTTGCGTGAACACACCTATCACCCCACCAAGTTGCGATGATAACGACTGTAATACAGCAGATGTTTATAACACAGCTACTTGCCAATGCGAAAACAATGCAATAACTCCCGGAGCTTGCGATGATATGGACGCTTGTACGGCTGATAGTTATGACGCAGCCGCTTGTCAATGTGTACACACCCCTATTTGTATTTATTCAGTAGGTAACCAAGTATGGAGCGACACCAACAACAACGGTTTGATAGATTCAGGCGAAGCAGGTATAGACGGAGTAACGGTTTACTTGTTGGATGCAACGGGAACTCCGATAGACACGACAGTAACCTCCGGCGGCGGTCTGTATTTGTTTGATGGTTTGGCTGCGGGCGACTATATCGTATCGGTTGAAATACCCACAGGTACACAGAGCAGTGCAGTAGATGAAACAACTCCTGACACAGACGGCAACGACAACGGCATCGCAGTAGTAGGAACTACCATTCAAAGCGGTCTAATCACTTTGGGTGATGGCGAGCCTACAGGAGAAAGCCCTGATAACGACCCCTGCCACAACAGATACGAATGAAAACTTGACAGTTGATTTCGGATTTTATCCAATACCTGCGGATACTTATTCAGTGGGTAACCAAGTATGGAGCGACACGAACAACAACGGTTTGATAGATTCAGGCGAAGCAGGTATAGACGGCGTAACGGTTTACTTGTTGGATGCAACGGGTACTCCGATAGACACGACAGTAACCTCCGGCGGCGGTCTGTATTTGTTTGATGGTTTAGCTGCGGGCGACTATATCGTATCGGTTGAAATACCTACAGGTACACAAGCAGTGCAGTAGATGAAACAACTCCTGACACAGACGGCAACGACAACGGAGTTACGGTAGTAGGCACTACCATTCAAAGCGGCGTAATCACTTTGGGAGATGGTGAACCTACAGGAGAAAGTCCTGATAACGACCCTGCCACAACAGATACGAATGAAAACCTGACAGTTGACTTCGGATTTTACTGTTTGCCTTGTTCCTTGAACAGCTTCGGATTGTCAGCAGTAAAAGATGACAAAGGTACTGCCGATACAGCAGATGACGAATGGCAAATCTATTCAAATCCGACAGGAACAAACTTATCCTCAACTTACGATGTGAGCGGCGATTTGACAGCTAATGATTTGCCTTATGGCAGTGCTCAATTAGTGGGTACAGTACCTGCGAGCAACAGTTTTGTAACGCTGAGTATCACGAATACAGGTACTTGTAATGTGTGCGAAATATCAGATTTCTTGTTTGACATCAATCCGGGCGGAGCGGATTCAATAGATTTGGCATTGGATAAATCGATAGACAAAACAATCGCCCAGATAGGCGAACAGGTGACATTCACGATAACGATAACGAATGAAGGCGGCACAGATGCAAGTGGAGTTTCGGTGAGTGATGTATTGCCAACGGGTATATCGTATGTGAGCAGTTCAGCGAGTCAGGGCAGTTATGATTCGGCTACAGGCGTATGGACGGTGGGCGATTTCTTGGCGAATGATGCACCGAAAACGCTGACAATAGTAGGAACGATATTAAGCGAGGGCGTACACTACAACACGGCAGAGATCAGTGTGATGAATGGAACGGACATAGACAGCACACCGAACAATGGCGTAGTCGGAGAAGATGACATAGATAAAGTATGCGTGAGTGTACCGATGCAAATCTGTGATGACGGTAGTCAGAGTGTCACCTTATTTGCAGAAACAGGCTTAGTAAATGTAATGTGGTACAAAGACGGAGTACAAGTAGGAACGGGTAGTTCTTATACGACTAATCAGGCGGGCAGTTATACTTACACGGCTGATAACGGAGGCTGTACAACAGGCACTTGTTGTGCAGTGATTTTAGAAGCTATTCCTTGTTGTCCGACAAATGCTTGTCCTACGATTGATATTCTACACAGATAATTTTAACATAATAAATATTTAATAAGTATAAAGGAAAGAGGTTATTAACCTCTTTCCTTTTTTATGGTGGTATTTCACAATACCATTCAAATATCTATTTGGCATAGTTGTTTTACAGATTCAATTCCATTCAAAGTGGCTTATATTAGCAATAATATCAACCATATCATTACAAAATAGAAAACTTTACATATTGTGTCATTTAGATATTTATTTGGTATAACTTTTTACTAATAGACCTTTTTCATAATAGATAGTTACAAATAGCTGCGATTAAATTTAGTCTTAAGAAGAACCTCTGGTAATGTTTTTTAATTATTCCTTTTATGACGATATTTTCGTATTATTTTTTATTACAAATAATTAAAAATCAATATTTTATAACTAATAAATTGTGCGATTTTATCAATCAAAAGGGAATAAGATTGAGAAACTGCAAATATAAGCCTATCGGGTAAAAAAGTTTTTGTCATGTACTTAGAAAAATGTTGATAAAATAATTATAAAAACATATATTTGTATATAATTATATTGTTAAACCTCTAAATTTATTCAAAGACATGTTAAAATATTTTTATGCGACATTTTTTTGTTTGCTATGGATTTGTATGATAAGTACCTCAATTCGGGCACAAGTGACTACTTCTGACCATTTTTCGGGCGAGTTTTTGGTCATTTTGGAAAAAAGCGTTGATGTAAAAGACGTATGCGAAGATTTTCGCTTTTTCAACGGCAAAGAAGTGGATTTAAAAGCAGGCAGACGCTTGGCACGAAGTATGAACATCTGGCAATTGTATTTCCGCGCCGAATCAGCCGATGAACGCGCCTTGCTCGAAGCTCTGCGCCTGCATCCGGCAGTACATATAGCCCAATTCAACCACCACAATCTCACTTCACGGGTTACACCCAACGACCCCCAATTCAGCAGCCAGTGGGATATGAACAGTGCAGGTGACATAGATATAGATGCACCCGAAGCGTGGAATATCACCACCGGCGGCACTACTACCGATGGCGATGAAATTGTAGTGGCAGTGGTAGATGGCGGTTTTGATTTAACTCACCCTGATTTGACAGCTAATTACTGGAAAAATACCGATGAAATAGCCGGCAACGGTATTGATGACGATGGCAACGGCTACATTGACGACCGCGATGGCTGGAATGCTTATAACAACAATGGCACTATTAGCAGCGATAGCCACGGCACGCATGTGGCAGGTACAGTAGGCGCAAGAGGAAACAACAGTATTGGTGTTACTGGTGTAAACTGGAACGTAAAAATAATGCCTGTGATGGGTTCTACAAGCAGCGAAGCTACCGCAGTAGCCGCTTACGGCTATATTCTTGATGAAAGAAAACTCTATAACCAAACCAATGGCGCACAAGGATCTTTTGTCGTTTCTACCAATGCTTCCTTTGGAGTAGATTATGGTCAGCCCTCTAACTATCCGCTTTGGTGTGCTATGTACGATTCTTTGGGTGTGGCGGGTATTGTGAGTTGCGGAGCTACTGCCAATCTCAACATTGACATAGATGCACAGGGCGATATTCCTACAGCTTGCGCCAGCGACTATTTGATTTCTGTTACCAATACTACCAGCACCGATGCCAAAAACGGCGGTGCGGCTTACGGGCTTACCACCATTGATTTGGGTGCACCGGGTACTAGTATTTTATCCACCCTCCCTAGCAGTAGTTATGGCAACTTAACCGGAACTTCTATGGCTACGCCGCACGTTGCCGGAGCAGTGGGCTTGATAGTGGCCGCCGCCTGCAATGATTTTATCGTTTCTTACAAAACAAACCCGGGCAACGGAGCATTGGCACTCAAAGCAGCCATTTTAAACGGTACTGACCCCATATCAGCCCTTAACGGCATTACGGTTACAGGCGGTCGTTTGAATTTATACGGTGCTATTATGGAATTGGTGCCGGGTGGTGTATGCAATTCCTCTTTTACGCTTACACCCACTGCAAGCAGCAGTTCTGTGTGTAAAGGATCAACAGGCAATGTATCGGTGAATGTGGGTGCTGTTGCAGGTTTTAGCAATCCGGTTACTTTGAGTGTCAGTGGTTTACCAAGCGGAGTTACGGCTTCTTTCAATGCCAATCCGGTTACGCCGGTCGGTGCTTCTACACTTACATTCAATGTAACAAACGCCGCCGCTGTCGGAACTTACACGCTTACCATTAGCGGTGTTAGTGGTAGCATCACCCAAACAGCATCTTATCAACTGGTTGTTGTGAATGGCGCACCGACCGCTGCTACCCTTAGCAGTCCTGCCAACGGAGCTTCTAATCAATCCACATCGCCTGTTTTAACTTGGAGCGCAGTAAGCGGCGCAACTTCTTACACAATACAAATAGCCACAGATGCCACATTCAGTAATATGATTGTCAATCAAAGCGGTATTGTTGCTACTTCCTATACAGCGAGCGGTTTATTACCTTCAAGTACCTATTATTGGCAGGTGATAACCTATAACGGTTGCGGCAACAGCACTTCCGCCGCTTATAACTTTATTACACAAAGTGTAAGCTATTGCGCTTCTGCTGGTACTACCTTTAATGAAGAATGGATAGCTTCGGTTACAGTGAATGGAACTACTTATACTTCTTCCAATCCGGCGGGCTACGAAGATTTTACATCAAATACATTTACTGTTTGGCAAAATACTTCGCCGACTATCAGCCTTGTACCTGCATTTAGCGGTACTAGTTATGGAGAATATTGGCGGATATGGGTAGATTGGAATAATGACGGCGATTTTGATGATACCGGTGAACTGGCATTTGATGCGGGTGCTACTTCTACAACCACAGTAACAGGCAGCCTTAGCGTTCCGCAAGCGGCGAGCAATGGCACGCACCGTATGCGTGTAGCTATGAAATGGAATGCCGCCTCCACTGCCTGCGAAACTTTTCAATACGGGCAGGTAGAAGATTATAGTATTGATGTTCAGTCCACTTGTCAGGAAACAATTATTTTGACCGAACCGAATTACACCTATTTAGATGAGCCTACTTGGATACAATCTTTTTTATACATACAAGCATCTAATACGATTTCATCGGGTGCGGAAGTAATTTATACTGCTGGGGAAGCTGTTTATTTAGTGCCGCCGTTCCACGCGCAGGCGGGTGTCGATTTTCAGGCTTCTATTTATTATTGCGGCGGAATAACTAAGGGTGGTAATGAACAACAAGAAGAAAAGAATATTTCCATCGCTGAAAACATTAACAGCACACAACCTTTGCAGGTCGTTTGTGCGCCTAATCCCTTCAATTGGCAAACCATCTTTACTTATCGCCTGCCACAAGATGGTATAGTTTCTTTGCAGGTATATGATACAATGGGGCGTTTGGTAGCCAAAAGCGGCGTATTGCCACAAATGAACGGTTTGCAACAATTAGCTTTTGAGCGCAAAGATTTAAGCGCAGGAATGTATGTTTATACACTTCAATACAATGATACTTTGGTAAGCGGAAAAATGATAATAGAGTAATTTTATTTTATAAAAAGCAAAAAATCCCTCTGAATTGCAATTCAGAGGGATTTTTTTAAGTAGGTATAAAAAAAGACAGTGTTTTTTAAATACAAAAACCGAAAAACCGTCTGCTTTCTCAGTTAATTAAAAAATAATAGGCAATTTTATTTGATTCTGTCGGCATCAAAAAGCAAAGAAACACCGACATTCAGATAGCCCCAACCGCCTCTGCCGCCTTCTGCAAAAACTCCAAGATGTGGTTTTGCCAAATAACGAAAGCCCAAAACAGGTGACAAAAAAGGACGTGTATCCAAATCATATTCATCTTCCAAACCAATAATAGATGAGTTGTCTTCGCCATCATATTTCCAACGGTTAAATTCCAAGCCGAAGCCCAAAGCCGCATAAATATCGAATTTATCTGCATTTATATTGCTATCAAAAACCCGATTAATGTCGGGTGTGAGATGAAATACCGCCCGCGGCATCAGTGCCGTGAAAGAGTAGCGAAAATCTTTGTCGGCTTTCAGGCGGCGTGTTTGATGCGACACCGCCAACCCCACGCCAATGCGGTTGTCGATACCATATTCGCCACTGACGATGATAGGCGGCGCAAATGTTAAACCTGAGTAGGCATAAGCACCCAATGCCGTACCTGCCGACACGATAATTTTGCCTTTGCGAAAAACGTCACTTTGTGCTTGTGCTGCCATATATAAGCAACAAAGAACCCAAACAAAAAACACATTTTTTAATACTTGCATAACTTGGCTTTTATATATACATTAAAATTTTTATGTAAAAAACAAATAATTTTAATTTATCAATAAATGAGCTGTTAAATAAATGAAAATCATTGTTTTATATTGTGATAATATGATTTTTTATTGCTAAAAAATCAATACCAGATTACCTGTAATTCAAATTTAAAATCTCCATCAGTAACCAATACTGTGGTCGGCTTGTCGGCACTGTACAATTTCATATTTACAAACACATCACTACTTATGCCGTGATGTGGATTACTACTGCCTTCGGACATATCATTATCAAAAAAATCAAATACCAAAGAAGGGATTGTGTTATAGTTGATAATAGGAAAATCACTGTTGCTCAATGTCCAAGTGCAAGGCACTATAGCATCTGTAATGGTAGTACTTTGCGCAATAACAGGGGTCAAAGAAGAAGAATAAACAGGTACAGTTTGCTGGGTACTCTTATCAAGAGAAAAAGTTAAATCGGCGCGACGTGCTGCCGACCCTTCGGGATAATATTCATAATCCCAGTCGTAGTCGGGGTCTAAATCGCTGCGTGCCGGAAATTGCAACATCTTAATACTTGTAATGCGATATGAATTATTCGCCAGTACCTGTATTTGCACGCTGTCTTTATATACTTTATTATCCGCTGTAAAAGCCTTGACACTCGCCCAGTAATAACCGGGCTCTTGGTAAGTGTGCCATCGGTCAAAGTTTTGGAAGTTGGTAGAGATAGAATCACCGTCTCCGAAATTCCAAACCAAATTTTCTACTTCCACAGAGCTGCTATTTTGCAAAGACAGGGTAAATTTGAATTCTTCTTGTACCTGTCCGAATAATTTATCAACAGTAAGCGAAAGTTCAATCGTTGGCTCTTGCGTATCGGGGGTATCATTATCTTCATCTTTTCCGCAACTGTTGCCCAAAAGCAGCAATATCAAAAAAAAGATGCCAAAAAAATGATCGTATTTTTTCATATAAAAACAAGAAAAAATTAAGAAGACAAAGAGCTACTGCTCACGCCGATTTTTTTATTTGCCCACGCATAAGCACCAAACAGCACGAAACTGTACAACATATCGCCTAACAAGCTATACCCGAAAAACGGAATAGCGGCGATGTAGCAAGTGAGCAAACCATCGGCGGTAGGGGCATACATACCACTGCTTTTCCACACACCGAAGTTGGATACCAAAAAGAAAATAACTGCCGACAGTAAAGAAATCGGTGCAATTTTTTTCCAACTGAATGTATTTAAAAATCGTGAGCCTGCCATATAAATTATCGCCATTGCTGCCGCCGACCACCAAAAGCTGTCGCTTGCCCACACAAAATTTGGATAATATTGGGCATATACGACATTATTGAGGAGCAGGTCGCTCAACCAAAATCCTGCCAAAGGAATGAGCAGTGCCGCCACACCAACAGAACGATGCAGATGCGCCGCACCGAGCAGAGTCAGGGCTGCCAGAGGCGTAAAATTGGGGGGGTGAGGCAACACGCGCGACAAGGCTGCCAAGAGAATCAAAGCTGTTATTAAGCTGATATTTTTTATATTTTTCATAAAAAACATTTTTTTTGCACAATATTTGAAGTAAAAAATCGTTTTTCGCTGCAAATATATAGTATTCAAACGATAATTTTTCTTGTAATCATTAATTATAATCATGCTTTTGGAAAGACACCTACTGAACTATTATAAAATTTTCATGTTAAAAACAAAAACTTTTCGTCGCACCACGCTGGCAGTTGGCATAGTGTTGTTGTTGAGTGCGGCAAAGGGAACAGCTCCTCAGAATTACCCGATGAATGCCAAAGCGGTGGAGCAAGAAATTAGAAAAAAATCCTCAGAACTCAAGTATTCCTACCACCGCACGGTGTGGTATCAACTGCAATATTTGTACGACCACGTAGAACGATACAAAGTGGAGCAGGTACTGGCACGCTCGGAAGAGTATTTCCCGATGATAGAAGAAGTATTTACGCTCTACGAATTGCCTTTGGAATTGAAATATATGGCAGTGATAGAATCGTGGCTCAATCCGCTTGCCAAATCGCCGGCGGGAGCAGTGGGTTTGTGGCAATTTATGCCCACTACCGCCCGCAACTATGGTTTGGAAGTGAGTAATTGTATTGACGAACGCCGCGACCCCTACAAATCAACCATTGCCGCCGCCAAATACTTAAAAGATATGGAGCGCAACTTAGGCGGCAACTGGCTGCTCGCTATTGCCTCCTACAATTGTGGCGAAGGACGCATGCAGGAAGCCATTGAAAAATTAGAACAGAATGGAAAAAAAATCCGCCGCCGCAGTTTTTGGGATATACGCGAGCAACTGCCCACCGAAACACAGGGCTATGTGCCGGCTTTTATCGCCACCGCTTTTTTGATGGAACACTACCAGCAATGGGGTTTTTGGGGAAAATGGATAGATGACGAGCCGATACACGCCTACACACTGAGTATAGAAGAACCCGCCCTGCTCACCGAAATAGCGATGGACGCAGGCGTTGATTATGACGATTTAAAGAAACTCAACCCCACTTTGGTCAGCAACCGCCTTGAATGTGTGAGTTTGCCCCTAGATATAAAAATGCCGATGAAAAACCCGAATTTGGAGATAGATGCATTGCCCGAACTGCAAATAGACGAGGTGTTGTCGCATATTGATTACGACTATTTAGATGCCTCGCCGCTACACCCCAGCGTAGTGCAGGCTGTGGAGGAGCATTTTACTACTTTTCTGGATTTGCCCCTGATTGAAATAGAAAGCGAAGAAGCAGTTGTTGAATAAAAAAAATTGCGCATAGCTTTGAGATGTGCGTCATTGTAAAAAGACACCGTAAAATTTGTAAATTAATAGAAAATGGAAATAGAAAAACTATCAATAGCAGACTTGAAAGCAGCTTGGGACTTTGTAAGGGAAGACCTGAAAGATTTAGAGAATGTAGCAATGAAAAAAAATGTAAGTCCTTACCAAATTCCAGCGTATAACGAAGAAAAATAAATTTTATCACAAACTTTTAAACTTAACAAGATAATTAAAATAATATGAAAGCAGATGTATCATACAATGACTTTGTCGGAACTGCAGCAGCTGACATTTCT
This sequence comes from Sphingobacteriales bacterium, assembly GCA_016711285.1. Taxonomy (NCBI): domain Bacteria; kingdom Pseudomonadati; phylum Bacteroidota; class Sphingobacteriia; order Sphingobacteriales; species Sphingobacteriales bacterium. The sequence goes on along the minus strand of JADJTG010000017.1, from coordinate 117,667 downwards.
GATTTTTTAGGTTCAAAATATGGCGACAATCTTGAAAGTTTTGGAAAATATTTTAAACTTGACTTAAATAGGTTTAAAGTAATTGGACTTTCAATTTATGGAACTGAAAATCACTATATTTCATTATTATGTGTTGACAACAAAAAGTCGACAGATGAAAAAGAACACATAACAAGTATATCTATTGATATTAAAGATGACAAAGACTTTTTAAGTTTTTTATTTGAAAGACTGCGCATAGTCTTATACTCACGCTTTGACGACAGGTATCCAAATTTGAGTTATGACGAAGAAGCAAATTATGAGGACTACCACGAAAGTTAAGAAATAAGCAACGAACGCACACTGCGGTTTGGCAAAATGGTGCGTTTAGTGCTAAATTCAACCGCAGTTCTTTGAACATTTGAGCTTCGATTTCCGCTTCTTCGCAAAGCCCCAAAACGATGAAATTACACTTACGCTACTGATACCTAAAAGGTGTCGGTAGCTTTTGCCGTATTCTAAAAAAAAATGAATGATAAAATAAAATATGAGTTTTCTGCAAAAGTGTGGAAACATTCTGCGTCGGGCGGCTGGCATTTCGTTTCACTTCCGGCAGCAATGGCAGCAGAAATAAAAGAAAACCTGAAATGGCAGCAAGAGGGCTGGGGGCGGCTAAAGGCAACTGCAAAAATCGGCGGCAGCCAATGGGAAACGGCTCTTTGGTTTGATACTAAACACAAAACATATCTGCTGCCGCTAAAAGCCGAAATAAGGAAAAAGGAAAAAATTGAAATAAACCAAGATGTTTTAATTGTTGTCTGGGTTTAATCGTTTAAAATCAATCATTTAAATATTTGAAAAAATGAAAAACACAAAACTGTTATTTTTTCTTCTGTTTATCCTGACTTGTAGCACTCAATTACAAGCACAGCAAAATTTTGATAACAGAAAATTTATTGAAGTGACCGGTAGTGCCGAAATGACCATTCAACCGGACGAAATTGAGTTAAAAATTACATTGGTAGAGTACGAAAAAAACGGAAAAAGAACAGTGGAGTTAAAGGAAATAGAAAAGGAATTTTATGAAATTTTAAAAAATAATGGTATTAATACGAATAGTCTGACACTAAATAATTCTGATTCGTGGTGGCATTGGTGGCATTGGTGGAGTTACAGAAGTAGCTACCAAACAAGAAAGAATGTTAGTTTGAAACTAAATAAAGAAACTAATTTCTTAAACTTAGTAAAAGATTTGGATAAACCGTGGGTACAGAATATTAGTATCGCAAGCACAAGTAATAGTGATATTCAGAAATACAGAAAAGAAGTAAAAATAGATGCTATTAAAGCAGCTAAAGAAAAGGCAACCTATTTATTAGAAAGTGTTGGAGAACAAATAGGAAGTGTTATCTCCATTGAAGAGATGCCAGACCACAGTAGTTATTGGTATGGAGAACCTAATGCGTATTCAAACGTTTATCGTAGTACCACAAATGACGATAAAGATGCTATTGAAAATGTAGCAAGCATCAAATTGCGATACGAAATTAAAGCCAAGTTTGAAATTAAGTAGTGCTTAGTTGTAAATGATAAATCATTGGTTAAATACATCATTTTCAATGTTTTATATCATTTGCTGTTCAAAATTTAACACTGCCTGAAATTACAAAGCGTTGAAAATTGCCGCTTTATTATGAAGCCTATAACTATTCACCTCAAAAAGAAAGAGGAGCGAAATTTTCGCTCCTCTTTTTATATGTATATTACAGAAAAAATACAAATTATACCAGCACGGTACGCGGTGCAGCCGACAAAATAGCATCGGAGGTTTCGGCTTCAAATTTTCTGAAATTGCTCACAAATTTTTCGGCTAAAGCCAAAGCCGTTGCGCGATAGGCATCTTTATCTGCCCAAGTATTTTCGGGGTTGAGCATGTTGGAATCTACATTGGGGCATTGCATAGGTACTTGCAAACCAAAGATGGGGTCATCAATGTAGGGTACATTGTCTAATTTTCCTTCCAATGCTGCCTGAATGATAGCGCGGGTATCGCGCAATTTGATGCGATAGCCCACACCATAAGAGCCTGCTGTCCAGCCGGTATTCACCAACCACACATTTACGTTGGAGTTTTTAATTTTTGCGCCCAACATTTCGGCGTATTTAGAAGGGTGCAAAGGCAAAAACGGTGCGCCGAAGCAAGCCGAAAAAGTAGTTTGCGGCTCGGTGATGCCCACTTCTGTACCTGCTACTTTGGCGGTATAGCCCGACATAAAGTGATACATGGTTTGTTGGGGAGTGAGGCGCGAAATCGGAGGCAGCACGCCGAAAGCATCGCAGGTGAGGAAGAAAATATTACGCGGCTTGCCACCCACTTGCGAGGATACGATATTGTCCACATGATAAATAGGATAGCTCACGCGGGTATTTTCCGTTTTGTCCACATTATCATAATCCACCGTGCGAGTCCCGGATTTGAAGTTGATATTTTCCAACAAAGCACCAAATTTAATGGCATCAAAAATCTGCGGCTCTTTGTTGGGGTCTAAGTTGATACATTTGGCATAGCAACCACCTTCAAAGTTGAATACATTATCATCAGCCCAGCCGTGTTCGTCGTCACCGATGAGGCGGCGTTTTTCGTCGGCGGAAAGGGTGGTTTTTCCTGTACCCGACAATCCGAAGAAAATAGCGGTGTCTTCGGCTTTGCCCACATTGGCGGAGCAGTGCATCGGCAATACGCCTTTAAATACGGGCAGCACAAAATTCAACACACTGAAGATACCTTTTTTGATTTCACCGGTATAGCCTGTGCCGCCGATGATGATGGTTTTGCGCGTAAAATTAATAACGGCAAAATTGTGTTGGCGCGTACCGTCTTCGGCGGGGTTGGCGCGGAAGCCGGGAGCCGAAATTACATGCCACTCCGGCTGAAAACGCTGTATATCATCTTGCGTAGGGCGAATGAACATGTTGTAGGCAAAGATATTTTGCCACGGATATTCCGTAACAACGCGCACGCCCATTTTGTATTTGGGGTGAGCGCAGGCGAAAGCATCGCGTACAAACACTTCTTTTTCGCCCAAATAAGCGCATACTTTATCGTAGAGCTTGTCAAAGTTTTCGGAACTGAAAGGAATATTGAATTTTCCTCCCCAATCCACATGATGCTCGGTGATAGCATCTTTTACAATAAAGCGGTCGTTAGGAGAGCGACCTGTAAATTCGCCGGTATCAATTGCCAAAGCACCTGTATTGTTCAAATTTCCCTGACCTTTGCAAAGGGTAAATTCCGTGAGTTCGGCAGGCGTTAAATTCCAATATTCCGTGGCATTGCGAATGCCCAGTGCGCTCAGGTCGGCACTGTGATTTTTATGTCCTGTGATACGCATATTTTTGATGATTAGGTTAATTAATTGAAGCCACAAAGTTACGAATTTTTCTGCTATCTGTTCAAAAAAAACTATACTATTTTCGCTCATTTAAAATGCTGTGGAATTGTTTTTTATATTAAAATGTACAATATGTGTTGAAGCGTAAACAAGATATATTTTTGTAAATAATGATGCATTTGTTTTTTTATCAAAAAATGGATTGATTTTTGTTGTAATATAGTGGGTGCGCTATGGCTCACTTGATGATAAGTTTGCTGTTCGCTTGCCTATAAAGCATTGATATTTAATTATATAAGTAATTGATGATGGATAATTGGAAGAACAGGTGCTTATTCCTTATTATGTAAATAATATATATTATGTTGAAAATTTTTACTTTAGCTGCTTTTTTGGGGATACCTTTGTGTACAATATGGGCGCAAAACAAAATACAGCGTTGTGCCACTTACGAAAGCGTTCAGGAGTGGAGCAGCCAGCGTAAGGAGTATCAGAATATGTACAAACAAAAATCACTTTCGGAAAATGATGAGATGCTGACCGCCACCACCGATATTGTTATACCGATAGTGGTACATGTATTGCATAATCAAGCCGATGGCAGTACCAAGGGAAACAACATTACAGAAGCGCAAATCATTTCTCAAATTCAGAGCCTCAACGCAGACTATACCGCCACTAATTTTGAAATTAATCAGGTGCCCGACATTTTCAAACCTGCCTTTGCCAATGAAGGCACAGGCATACAATTTTGTTTGGCAAAACAAGATATACAAGGCAATGAATTTAATGGTATTCATCGTGTTTATACCACCAAAAGCGATTTTTCTCATACCCTGAACGACTGTAAAAATGTTTCGGAAGGTGGTGCTGATATTTGGAATCCGTGCCACTACCTGAATATTTGGGTAGTTCCCTCTTTGGATAACGGACAGACGTTGGGCTATGCACAATTTCCGGGGGTGGGCGACGACAACACTGATGGGGTGGTGATTGTACATAGTGTTTTTGGCAACGAAAGCGGCACGGCGCAAGGAGGCAACTACACCAAAGGGCGCACGCTCACGCACGAAGTGGCTCATTTTTTTGGATTAAAACACATTTGGGGCGATGATAACGGAGCCTGCAGCGGCACAGATGACATTAGCGACACCCCCAATCAGGGAGGCGCAACACTTTCCTGCCCCGATGAATTGCCCAGTTCCTGCGGCAGTTATAATATGACGATGAATTTTTTGGACTATACCTACGACGAATGTTTGTATATGTTTACCAAAGGACAAGTGTCCCGTATGCAGCAGGTACTCAACACGCACTCTAAACGACAATGTTTGCTCAACGCCGCCGTTACTACGCTTTGCGACAACGAAGCCATTACCCCTACCGAAAATTGTCAGGCAGATTATGGTATATTATCCGCGCCGGCGGAGCGCAAAATCTGTTTTGGCGGCAATAATGAGGCAGTGCAAACGTTTAATTATCAAAACAACGGATACAGCAATTTGTATTTGCTTGCCGAACAAACGGGTAATAAAAAAATAGTGGCTTTGAATGAAACCGAAGGTATTTTTAGTTTTGAAGGTTTGCCCGCAGGTAAGTATGAAATATGGGTGGTCAATATCCGAAATAACCAGAAAAATACATTTATCAATAATATTGAAATAGGTACTACCACTTACAATGCCCTGAAAAATATTGCAACTTCACAAAATTTATGCTTTGAAATAGTAAGCACTAATGCCCCAGTTTTTGAACATTTAGAGCCGCTCACCGCCACCGTCTATTGGGAATGTTTGTATAATCCCAACGGACAACTCAGCGGTTTGGCTCAATATCATTTAAACGTACAGGGCGGCAGTGGCACTACATATACTATCACAGGCAACAATGAAGGCGATATATTGGCGATGCAGCAAAGCTACAATTCTGTTGTTACGGACAACTACGGCTGCACCACTGCCATTGAAAGTGTTTTGGAATCCTGCGAAGCACCCACAGCCTTGGTATCGGCAGAGGCTGCGGATTTTTCTTTGCAATACGATGCCATCCAAGCCCTGATTTGGATAGCAGCAGCACAAAAATTCAACTATACCTTATTGGACAGCTACGGCAGAGTATTGGCTCAAAGCGACAGCCCACATTCTGATTTTCAAGTATCTTTACACCCTTTTGTGAAGGGAATGTATTTTTTGTATGTACAAAACAAACAAGGCAGCACGGTGAAAAAAATAGTAAAATGGTAAGAATATCATCGGTGCTTTATTATTTTAGGCAAAGTGGCAAAGTTGTTCTTTTACTGCCGTTTTTATCGTCTGAACCTTAATTTTTAGGATTGGGGAATTATCCTGATTTTTTGTCATTATTCTTTTTATTATTTGATGAATTTTTGGGTAAAAACCTTGCCCGATTGGGTGTGTACTTGCAACATATACACACCGCTTGCGAGGTGGTTGATTGTAACCTCCCTTAATCTCTCCTTTGGCAGTGTTAATAATTTGTTGATAATACTGTATTCTTGCAAAAAAGAAAAATCGTATAATAAGTCAAACCTGCCAGTGTTATAAATGTAGCGGCACAAATATAGTAAAAAACGGCAAAAATGTAAGTGGTAAACAACGCTATAAAACGCTATAAGTGCAAACAAAGATTGTGGAGGAGTTTGGGGTCTTAGTGCCCAAACGCAAGTGTGTACAAAAAGTACAGTACAAGCAACTCAGGCAGATACTGTATTGGAAGTAGATGAGATATTTTCTTACATACTATTAAAAATCAATCACATACGAATTTGGATAGCAGAAAATAAGCAAACGAGGCAGATTATTTTCTTTTTTATTGGGGAAAATGGGTAGCTGCAAGCGTATGTGGCGGAAAATACCCTACAGTTATCTGCGGTGCAATAGTTTTTCTGGTTTTTGGCAATCCTATAATTATCTGCACCAAACTACTCATACCAAAGTGGGAAAGAAACAGGTCTTACTAACCACGTCGAAAGATGGAATAACACGATACGGCAATGTTTTAGCAGATTTGTGGGAAAGGCACTGTCCTTTTCAAAAAGGAGTATATGCTCAACTTCCATTTTAAACTTTGGGCTTTTCAATACAATAAAAAAGTTATTAACCAACAATTTACATTACCCCATAACAAAGATTTGGGCAGCTTTGCCTGCAATTCTGTTTCCAAATCACACTATGTTTATCTGACAATCTTATATTGTGTGCCATAAGTAAAAGGCGTGTGACGACTCCTCTAATTTATGGCATTTTTTATCCTTAAAAGACTGTTGTATAGTTAGGTTTTTTCATTAAAAAAGCCGTTTCCTATAAAAGGGAAACGGCTTTTTTAAATTCTTATAAAACTATGTATTAAAATGGTTTAAACGTACCATCTAATTACGCATAAATTGTATGGTTGGGCACAAATTAGTAGGGCAACAAGAGATTGTCTCAATAATAACAGGACAACAAGTGCCATCTGCACAGCCTCCGTTATCCGCTGTGTAGGTGTAGCTCCCCGCCTGATTAGCAATATAAGAACTGCCCGTTCCTACTTGCACACCGTCTTTGAACCACACTACATTCGTTAAGCCCATTTCCGCCTCTAATGTAATAGATTGAGAACCGTCATCACAGATTTGCATCGGTACGCTTACACATACATCATCTATATCATCTTCTCCGGCTACGCCATTGTTCGGTGTGCTGTCTATGTCCGTTCCATTCACCGCACTGATCTCTGCCGTGTTGTAATGTACACCCTCGCTTAATATCGTTCCTACTATTGTCAGCGTTTTCGGTGCATCATTCGCCAAGAAATCGCCCACCGTCCATACACCTGTAGCCGAATCATAGCTGCCCTGACTGGCTGAACTGCTCACATACGATATACCCGTTGGCAATACATCACTCACCGAAACTCCACTCGCATCTGTGCCGCCTTCATTCGTTATCGTTATCGTGAATGTCACCTGCTCGCCTATCTGAGCGATTGTTTTGTCTATCGATTTATCCAATGCCAAATCTACAGAATCTGCAATACCCGGCGTAATCTCAAAAACATAATCTGATATTTCACATACATTACAAATACCTGTATTCGTGATAGTAAGTGTCACAAGATTATTATTTGCAGGTACTGATCCTACTAATTGAGTACTGCCATAAGGCAAATCATTAGCTGTCAAATCGCCGCTCACATCGTAAGTTGAGGACAAGTTTGTTCCTGTCGGATTTGAATAGATTTGCCATTCGTCATCTGCTGTATCGGCAGTACCTTTGTCATCTTTTACTGCTGACAATCCGAAGCTGTTCAAGGAACAAGGCAAACAGTAAAATCCGAAGTCAACTGTCAGGTTTTCATTGGTATCTGTTGTGGCAGGGTCGTTATCAGGACTTTCTCCTGTAGGCTCGCCATCACCCAAAGTGATTACACCGCTTTGAATAGTAGTTCCTACTACCGTGATGCCGTTGTCGTTGCCATCTGTGTCAGGAGTTGTTTCATCTACTGTACTGCTCTGCGTACCTGTGGGTATTTCAACCGATACGATATAGTCGCCCGCAGCCAAACCATCAAATAAGTACAGACCGCCGCCGGAGGTTACTGTCGTGTCTATCGGAGTACCCGTTGCATCCAACAAGTAAACCGTTACACCGTCTATACCTGCTTCGCCTGAATCTATCAAACCGTTGTTGTTGGTGTCGCTCCATATTTGGTTACCCACTGAATAAGTATCCGCAGGTATTGGATAAAATCCGAAGTCAACTGTCAGGTTTTCATTGGTATCTGTTGTGGCAGGGTCGTTATCAGGACTTTCTCCTGTAGGCTCGCCATCACCCAAAGTGATTACACCGCTTTGTATCGTAGTTCCTACTACCGTAACTCCGTTGTCGTTGCCGTCTGTGTCAGGAGTTGTTTCATCTACTGCACTGCTCTGTGTACCTGTGGGTATTTCAACCGATACGATATAGTCGCCCGCAGCCAAACCATCAAACAAATACAGACCGCCGCCGGAGGTTACTGTCGTGTCTATCGGAGTTCCCGTTGCATCCAACAAGTAAACCGTTACTCCGTCTATACCTGCTTCGCCTGAATCTATCAAACCGTTGTTGTTCGTGTCGCTCCATACTTGGTTACCCACTGAATAAGTATCCGCAGGTATTGGATAAAATCCGAAGTCAACTGTTAAGTTTTCATTCGTATCTGTTGTGGCAGGGTCGTTATCAGGGCTTTCTCCTGTAGGCTCGCCATCACCCAAAGTGATTAGACCGCTTTGAATGGTAGTTCCTACTACCGTGATGCCGTTGTCGTTGCCGTCTGTGTCAGGAGTTGTTTCATCTACTGCACTGCTCTGTGTACCTGTGGGTATTTCAACCGATACGATATAGTCGCCCGCAGCCAAACCATCAAACAAATACAGACCGCCGCCGGAGGTTACTGTCGTGTCTATCGGAGTTCCCGTTGCATCCAACAAGTAAACCGTTACTCCGTCTATACCTGCTTCGCCTGAATCTATCAAACCGTTGTTGTTCGTGTCGCTCCATACTTGGTTACCCACTGAATAAGTATCCGCAGGTATTGGATAAAATCCGAAGTCAACTGTTAAGTTTTCATTCGTATCTGTTGTGGCAGGGTCGTTATCAGGACTTTCTCCTGTAGGCTCGCCATCACCCAAAGTGATTAGACCGCTTTGAATAGTAGTTCCTACTACCGTAACTCCGTTGTCGTTGCCATCTGTGTCAGGGGTTGTTTCATCTACTGCACTGCTCTGTGTACCTGTGGGTATTTCAACCGATACGATATAGTCGCCCGCAGCCAAACCATCAAACAAATACAAACCGCCGCCGGAGGTTACAGTCGTGTCTATCGGAGTACCCGTTGCATTCAACAAGTAAACCGTTACTCCGTCTATACCTGCTTCGCCTGAATCTATCAAACCGTTGTTGTTGGTGTCGCTCCATACTTGGTTGCCTACTGAATAAGTATCACACAATGTGTTAGGGGTATATTCGCACTGACAAGTCGTTGTATTATAATTATCATCTGTGCAAGGATTATTGTCATCACAAGCGGTAGAAGGAGGCGTGCCGGGTACACAAGAACAAGTAGCATCTGACCACGTTTCTAAGCCATTCATACAGTTACCGTCATCGCAAGTAAGCGGTGTAACTGGTGTACCGGGTACACAGGCACAAGAAGCTGCATCGTAAGTCTCTACTCCATTCATACAATTACCGTCATCACAAGTCGGTATCTCTCCGGGAGTTCCCGCAACACATTGACAAGTAGCAGAATCCCAAGTCTCTACCCCATTTTCACATACACCATCATCGCAGGTAAGTGGAGTAACAGGCGCGCCGGGGACACAGGCACAAGTAGCATCTGACCAAGTTTCTACGCCATTCATGCAGTTACCGTCATCGCAGGTAAGTGGCGTAACAGGGTACCGGGTACACAAGCACAAGAAGCATCTGACCACGTTTCTACGCCATTCATACAGTTACCATCATCGCAGGTAAGCGGAGTAACTGGTGTGCCGGGTACACAGGCACAAGTAGCATCTGACCACGTTTCTACGCCATTCATACAGTTACCGTCATCGCAGGTAAGCGGAGTAACAGGCGTGCCGGGTACACAAGCACAGGTAGCATCTGACCACGTTTCAACGCCATTCATACAGTTACCATCATCGCAGGTAAGCGGAGTAACTGGTGTGCCGGGTACACAGGCACAAGAAGCTGCATCATAAGTCTCTAAGCCATTCATACAATTGCCGTCATCACAGGTCGGTATCTCTCCGGGAGTTCCCGCAACACATTGACAAGTAGCAGAATCCCAAGTTTCTACCCCATTTTCACATACACCATCATCGCAGGTAAGTGGAGTAACAGGCGTGCCGGGTACACAAGCACAAGTAGCATCTGACCACGTTTCTACGCCATTCATACAGTTACCATCATCGCAGGTAAGCGGAGTAACTGGTGTGCCGGGTACACAAGCACAAGTAGCATCTGACCACGTTTCAACGCCATTCATACAGTTACCATCATCGCAGGTAAGCGGAGTAACAGGCGTGCCGGGTACACAAGCACAGGTAGCATCTGACCAAGTTTCTACGCCATTCATACAGTTACCATCATCACAGGTAAGCGGTGTAACTGGTGTGCGGGTACACAGGCACAAGAAGCATCTGACCACGTTTCAACGCCATTCATACAGTTACCATCATCGCAGGTAAGCGGTGTAACTGGTGTGCCGGGGATACAAGCACAAGTAGCATCTGACCACGTTTCAACACCATTCATACAGTTACCATCATCGCAGGTAAGCGGTGTAACAGGCGTGCCGGGTACGCAGGCACAAGTAGCATCTGACCACGTTTCAACACCATTCATACAGTTACCATCATCGCAGGTAAGCGGTGTAACAGGCGTGCCGGGGATACAAGCACAAGTAGCATCTGACCAAGTTTCTACACCATTCATACAGTTACCATCATCGCAGGTAAGCGGAGTAACAGGCGTACCGGGTACACAAGCACAAGAAGCTGCATCGTAAGTCTCTAAGCCATTCATACAGTTACCATCATCGCAATCCACATTACAAGCACAAGGCGCATCATAAGCAGCTACTAAGGTATCTGTGCAAACAGTATCATTTACAAAAGTAGCAGATACATCTACATCCTGCGCAGCATCTGCTGTGATGCCTGTTACTGTAAGAGTATCGGGGCTGTTGCCATCAGGTGTGAAAGTGTAATCCGTACCACCCACGTTGATAATAATATCTCCAACTGCCGGATTAATATATGATACGGTAACATCTACATCATACAAATTATTGCTGCAAGCAGTCGGTACGGCACTATCTACAGTGAGAGTACAAACGGGGCAACAAGGTGCTGAAGCCGAGGAAAGTGTACCATAAATATCAAAATATACGTGATTGCCTGTAGTACTTGAAGTGAAGCTAATACTGATACTTTTAATCAATTCATCGGGACGAATGGCTATAAAAGGACGATTGTGATTAATATTTTCAGGAGAACTAATAGTGCCTGTTGCTGCATCATAGGTAGGTGTTGCACCTACGGTGCCTGTAGTTTGCCCTGAAGCTACAGCTGTAGTGGCATCACCCGTACCCATCACTATCCAATTCGACAGATCTGTAATAACATTACCATCAGCATCCGTAGCCGTAATCACCACTTGATCGTTCTGGTCCACATCATATACAATAAAATCAAAATCAGCAATAGGAGTATCGAAAGTAAAATTAATCGTTTGTGTATTACCTGCACTTGTTTCCAAATAAATAGGCTGAACTGGCCAAGGGACATCACTGGTATATAAGGAAGTGTAAGCAAGGGCATCTAAGGAAGTAAAAGTAGTTGGTTCTTGCCTCACTCTGCCTCCACTTGTAATACTATAATCAACGGTCATACTACCGTGTCCAGGTATGGGTGCTACAAAGCTTCCAGTAGCCGCTCCACTAATGATGGTTGTACCTAATGCGCTAAAATCGGCATAACCCTCTTGTGTTGCCTGATAGCAAAGACAGGGTAGGTTACAGACTGGTTGCACCACATGGACGGTATCAATACAAGCTCCGCCGCCCAATATAGCCACATAGTCGCCAGCAGTAGATAGGTTTGTAATAAGACCTGTTGTTGGGTCAATAGAAGCACTTGTTCCCGAAGGCGTATATAATAATGACCACATAGAACCATCTGTTGCATCGGGTAAATCATAGCTGCTTGGTGCACCTATGCTATCGCAGGCTAAAACAATATCGGGAATGGGGACACAAGTTACCGCCTCTCTGAATCCCATATCCAATGTATGATTGTTTTGTCCATAATCATCAGTGGTTACACTTATAGTGGGGATATTACTCACTAAAGTGGCATCGCTATCTCTAAAATCGCCATCGATGGTGATGTCAGTATCAGCTGTTGTAAGTAGATATCCTTGTAAGGTTCCTGTTCCACTACCACTAGACCAATCAGAAGAAGCAATGCGGACTGTATAGGTTGAATAAGGTAGTATGCCACCGGTCACATTGGAGGTATTGAAATACCAAGTACCATTAGCATCAGTTATTGTGGTTCCTACAACATTGCCTAAATTATCTAACAACTCTATGCTAACATCAGGTATCGGCAACTCTTCAGGGTCTTGCACACCATCTTCATCCGTATCAATCCATACACGATTACCTATTTCTAATGGTTGAGGACCCATATTCACAAAGTCAATATCACCCAAGCCATTTGCTTTACCAAAACTACCTTGCCATTCTCTTGGATATACCCTTGTCCATTGAAACTTATCACCAGTTGTGTGGTCATACCAGTAGTACCCACCGGTACTCCAATAATTTGTTCCTGTAGGTTCACCTGGTGCTATAGGATCCATAACAATGCTTATTAAATCTTGTGTGCCTAATAGCAATAGTGAAGCCCCTTGATTAGCTTCAGCGGATCCATCACCAGAAAGATCCTCAAAATATTCCATGGTAGTGAGACCATAACTTGTATTAGTTCCAGTATCTGTATTAAGTTGTGGGCAGCTAGGAACCGTTCCTTCCAAAGCCCAAGAAGATCCATCATAGCAAGCATAAAGCATATCTCCTAATGCGGTGGCAGTAATTGTACTATTATCACCACTCAATGCTTTAGGTTGTCCCAAACCCATTTGATGCCCCCAACGATCCATAATATTAATAATCATGTCTCCTTCTTCAGTTATCGCTATATCAGAGACTACAGGCTGTGGCGAAAAATCATCCTTGTGTACTTGCGACCAAAGATATGACCAAGGCTTATATGAGTGATAGGTGCCTAAATTGATGGTCAATTCAAGTGTCAATCCCGCCTGCGGATTAGCAGGATCAAAACTAAAAACATACCCAATAAGATCAGTGGAAACACGTGAAATGGATGCATCGCATACCATTCCTAAATATCCAACACCTTTATCGAACCCTAGTCCCCAAGGGCGCATAATTCCATTAGCGCAAGAAGGAATACCAGGTAATGACATTATATCATAGGTATTGGTTATGCCACCTAATATTGCTGCTGAAGCATTGTTTAATGTACTAGTAGGAACTGATGCATCAATACTAATCAATGTCCGTTGCTTGAGATTGACTGTCCATATCAAATTATTAACAGGGTCATAATCAGTATCGCCATATCCTGTGGTTCCTACTTTCGCAAATGCATCGAGATCCCGACAATAGGTTGTAGTGGCATCACCAATAAAATTATCATCGCCGCTTATATGATTTCTTGTGATTGTTCCTAAATCAATAGTCGATCCCCCATTCGCCGGAACTACGCCTTGCAAATCAAAACCAGCAGCTATACCAAAACTGTTATTGGATAATTCCTCTACAATGTATATCCCATCAAGACCTCTTGGACCTTCCTCTGAATGTCTTTTTGCTAAGGCAGAAAAAAAGCTTCTCTCTAAGTTTTTTTGATATGCCTGCCCCCACACTGTACCAACCTCACCAAATTTTGCAATAGTATCAATAGATATATTAATAATATTACTTGCCGTAGTAGGTACACCTTGTGTTGTCTTGTAAAATCTTCCTATAGCAACACCATCAGTCATCATTCCATCATACGCACCGGCACTATAGCGAGGAATCATAAACGACACATCATTAATAGCTGACGAATCCCAGTAATCCTGAGGTGAATTAAGCGCAAAATCAATATCCGTAGTCGGTGCTTGCACAAACTGAACCGAACTGCCATAAGCACTTCCAAGAGAAGATGTATAATCTCCCGGATTAAGACCGGTGAACTCTATCCGTGCATAAGTTGATGTGCTTATTGCACTTGATGGGAACGTGTACGACCCAGTTGCATCGGTGCTTGTACTTATGACCGTACCATCAGTTAGATATGCGGTAACTGCTATACCACTGACACCAAATTCATTGTATTCAGGTGATGAGTCCTGAAAACCATTCCCATTGTAATCTCGAAAAGCAACTCCGCTAACCTGAGCATTAAGAGTAACGGAAATACCCCAAATACCAATAAATATTTGAGAGGATAAGCATTATCTCTCAATAGTTTCTGTTTAAGGTTACTTTGTTTAAATTGTTTCATACTTTTAATTTTATTATTATATAATATAAATTTATTAAATATATTTGATATAAAATCCGTTGTGTCAAAATGCTCGCAGATAACGAGTAAATTTTTTTATAGCTAAAAACTTCAAAAGACACACTGCAATAATGGAATAACGAAAAACCAAAAGACAATCATTTTCAACAAATTATATGCCATTGTTAAATTTATTTTCTATACTATAGTATTAAATAATTTTTATCATTCTATAATATTTAATATTAAATAGCAGCTTCTATATAAAATCTCATTTTTATCTATTTACATTGTATAAAAAAGTGTATTATTGTATAAAAATCTGATTAATATTTTAATCTTATTTCCCTCACGGGTCATTTATTCTATAGGTTACATAAGCGATACGGAATTTCCGAAATTCTGTATCCAATTTTGATTTTAACATAAGTAAAATATTATATTGTGTGCTTCCAATCAGAATTTATAAACACAAAAATTTATTGAATATCATCGTAGATAACTCGCTCAATTCTTTATTAATTTTGATAATATCAGCGACATTGGCGGATAGTTCTTCCAGATCTTTCAAATAATGTTAGCAGTTTTGCCCTTGATGTATCGCCATATCATCTCTGCGGGGTTTAATTCGGGTGAATAAGGAGGAGCAAACAACAGATGAATGTTTTTAGGAATTACTAATTGTCGGCTGTGGTGAAAAGCACCATTGTCAAGTAGAAGTATCTTGAATTCTTCGGTTTTTATAAGGTGAGATTGTATCCGTTGATGGGGGAATAGGCACCGAAGAGATAGAAGTTTTGCAAACAAACGAGTAATGTTATCCCTGCACCATCCGGATATTTGACCACTTACTCGCTTTATTAACCATTTGGTTGCCCACTTTGCTTAGGATAGCACTGCCTGAAACTATGCTCGCTTTCATAAACAATATTAGGGATTTTATGAACCATAACGAAGATTTGGGCAGCTTTTTTGCAATTCTGTTTCCAAATCACTATGTTTGTCTGACAATTTTATATTGTGTGCCATAAGTAAAGGGTGTGTGATGACTCCTCTAATGTGATGACTCCTCTAATTTATGGCATTTTTTTATCCTTAAAAAACTGTCGTATAGTTAGGGTCTCTTACTAAGACAACTGCAAAAGTGATATCAAAAAGATGAATTTGCTTATATATACTATGCGTGTTTTGTATTTTTTATGGACGGCATTTTGCATGCTGTTGATAGCTATTATTTTGACTTTTGCATTTTTGGGATTGGTAGTATTGGTATGGATTACGCCACAGCACCAACGCTCACGGCTGTATATATTGCCGTATTATTTTGCCAAAATATGCTTATTTATTTGCGGTATTCGCCTAAAAGGAATTGAAAATATTCCGGTAGATTTTTCGCAGCGATATGTATTTATCTTCAACCATACTTCGAACCTCGACCCTTTAATTTCGGCTGTAGCCACGCGCGGCAAAGCAAAATTTTTGGGAAAAGCGGAGATTTTGCGGTATCCTGTTTTTGGGTATATTCTCAAGCATTTATATATTTCGGTGGACAGGTACAATGCCAACGACCGCGCTTTGAGTGTATATCGCCTCACCCGCGCCATTGTGGAGGGCGACTCCATTGTTATTTATCCCGAAGGCACGCGCAACAATGGACCCGAGTTGCTGAAACCTTTTCATAAAGGAGCTTTTCAGATTTCCATAGATACCGATGTGCCGATAGTGATGCTCACCTGCCCCGATTCGGTGTTGCGGCTGCCGGGCAACTCGTGGCTGCTGCGTCCGGGCACTATCCATTGCGTGTGGGACGGTCCCTTTTCTCCCGCCCCCTACCAAGCCGCTTGCGATGTGCAGGGCTACTCTGCTGCTGTGCGCTCGGTGATGGAAGCGCGTATGCGCCTCGCTTTTCCCGATGGCGCGCTACAAATGCCTTCCTGACGACAACACAAAAAGGGAACAGTAGCATAACTGCACACTGTTCCCTTTTTTTATAACCTGATATTGGGTTTATTTCAATGAAAATTGCATCAAAAAAAACTGCCTTTGAGGTTTTAGCTCAAAGTATTTACTCTTTTCATCAAAGATGATTTGAGATTGGCAGCTTTGTTGCGATGAATGATATGGCGTTTTGCCAAACGATCCACCATACTTACTACACTTGGCAATAAAGTAGTGGCTTCTTTTTTATCCTCAATAGTACGCAATTTTTTAATGGCATTGCGTGTAGTTTTGGCATAATAACGATTGCGCAGGCGACGTTTTGCAATCTGACGAATTCTTTTTTGGGCGGATTTATGATGTGCCATAAATGTAAAACTCTATTTTCGTTTAGATTTTTTATTGAGGTGCAAAGATATAGCTTTTTATGTGATGTTAAAACTTTTTAGGTATAAAAAATCAATGATTTAAAAATTTTTCCAATTCTGTCACCAATCTGGCTACGGGTAAGCCCATTACATTGAAGTAGCAGCCATTTATTTTTTCAATGCCTACCAATCCTATCCACTCCTGAATGGCATAGCTGCCCGCTTTGTCAAAAGGTTGATAATGAGCAACATAGTGCCGGATTTGTCCATCGCTCAAAGGCTTAAAATACACTTCGGTCACTTCCGAAAAACAATGGCGGTGTTGGCGGCTCAAAAAACAAACTCCCGACACTACTTCGTGTTTTTTGCCCGAAAGTGCGTGCAGAGTATGGCAGGCTTCTTCCTCGTTAGCGGCTTTTCCGTAGATGCTGCCGTTTAATAATACAATGGTATCGGCGGCAAGCACCAAATCATCGGGTTGCAAATCGGGCAAGAGGGCAAGTGCTTTTTTTTCTGCCAAATACTGCGGCACTTGGTGAGGCAGCATATCAGGCGGAAAATCACTTTCATCAATTTCTTTTACACGCTGCTCAAAGCGAAAACCCGCCTGCTGCAACAAAAAAGAACGGCGCGGCGATTGCGAAGCCAAAATAATTTGAGGCAAATGCGAAAACATATAATAGTTGATAATTTTGTGAGCTATACTGTTGCACAACAAGAGCAGCATCGCAAATTACGCTATTTCTGTCGTAACTGCCAAATTTTAAACAGTCACCTCTAAAAAGATACCCCCTATATTTACATCAGCGTAAAAATTTATCCTGAACCATCTTTATTATTCTTATTTCCATAATTTTATGCTTTATTTTATTTCTTGAAAAAAATATTCCTTTCCATTGCTTTTATAAAAATATGGCACACGACATCAATTTTACCACAAGTTTGCTTTCAAAAGAACAACGCTATACCGAAACCCTCCAATTGGCGCAGCACCTGCTGGCAGAAGAAAATGACCTGATTGCGAATATGGCAAATATGGCTGCTTTGTTGCGCCAAGCCTTCGGATTTTTTTGGGTGGGCTTTTATCGCATGGTGGCGGGCGAATTGCGTTTAGCTCCTTTTCAGGGTACAGTGGCTTGTACGCGCATTGCGCTGCATCGCGGGGTGTGCGGAGCAGCGGTCACGCGCCAAAGTACGCTTGTCGTGCCTAATGTAGATGAATTTGAAGGACATATCGCTTGCAGCAGTTTGTCTAAATCCGAAATTGTTGTACCCGCCCTGCATCGCGGCGAAGTGGTGTTTGTGCTGGACGTGGACAGCGACCGCCTTCGCGAATTTGACGATACCGACCGCCATTTTTTGGAAAAATTGGTGGCGATGATGCTGGCGGCTACTTATCAAAATGAAGAACAACAAAAATGAAGAACAACAAAAAACTAAACCGAATTTTTGCAATATGCAATATTGTCATCTCATCGCTCCACCGCAGTTGTGCCCCGCCGCCGCCATTGATTTGGTAAGTTCCAAAAGCCTCAGCAACCGCGCTTTGCTCATTCGGGCTTTGTGCCGACCCTCGTTTGATATTCATAATTTGTCGAGTTCCGAAGACACACAGCATCTTTCAAAAGCCCTGCAACAAATACGGCAAGCTGCCCCCCACACTTGCACCACTTTGGATATTGGCGCAGCAGGAACGGCGTTTCGTTTTTTGTGTGCTTATTGCGCCGCCACCGAAGGCGAGTACCTACTCACCGGCGATGAGCGACTGCGCCAACGCCCCATTGCGCCTTTGGTGGCTGCGCTGCGCCAATTAGGAGCCAATATCAAATATGTAGAAAAAGAGAATTTTGCACCACTTCATATTAGCGGTAAGCCATTGCAGGGCGGCACGCTCCACATTGCCGCCGATGTGAGCAGCCAATTTATCAGTGCATTGCTGCTCATTGCACCCACCTTGCAAAGCCCTCTGAAAATTTGCGGCGAAGGAAAAATGGTTTCTGAACCTTATATTGAAATGACTTTGCAGTTGCAACGCTATTTCGGCATTGAAGCGCACCGCTCCGGCAACGAAATCAGCATAGTGCCGCAAACTTATCAGGCACGCCCCTATACAGTAGAAAACGATTGGAGTGCGGCTTCTTATTGGTATGCCATTGCTGCTTTGCGGCGCGATATTGTTATTGAAATACCTGATTTGCTTGAAAATTCGTGGCAGGGCGACAGCCACCTAGTACAATGGGCAGAGCAATGGGGAGTAAAAAGTGTTTTTACAAACCACGGCTCGCTGCGTTTATATACACAGCCACCCCTTGAACAGCTACCCGCTCTGATAGAGTTGGATATGCTGGATACCCCCGATATTGCGCCCACAGTGGCGGTATTGCTGGCTGCCCTGCGGCGGGAGGCTTTTTTTTACGGTTTGCAAACATTAGAACTCAAAGAAAGCAAAAGATGCAGTGCATTACACAGCGAATTGTCAAAAATAGGGTATGCTTTTGAGCCGCAAGGAACTGCTTGGCATTTGCACCCGACAGCAGTAGATTTTGACCGTGCGGCGGCATTGCCCACATTCGCCACCCACCGCGACCATCGCATGGCAATGGCTTTCGCACCTCTGGCATTGTGTTTTCCGCGCGGGGTGCGCATTGAAAATCCGGCAGTGGCGGGCAAATCATATCCCGATTTTTGGAATGATTTGCAGCGAGCAGGTTTTGAAGTCCGTTTTGTATAAATGCCGAAAAATAAATAAGCCGAATTTTACAACAAAAAATGATATTGAAAAATATTATCTTAGTACAAATATTGAATGATAACGAACGAAATAAATGATTAAAAATGAAATATTTAACCAATAACTAATCACTCAAAACTCAAAACTAAACACTCTATCGGTTGTTTTTGATGCCGCGATATAGTATTAAATAAATAGCCAGCGCACTCGTCCAGCAGGTGCTTTGTTGCACAAACGCCAACCAGTCGTAATCGTAGAGCCAAGGTAACAATGCTGTAAAAAAACTCCAGACAGTTGCATACAACAATATCCAGGGCAGGGGTTTTAGCAGCACCGCCACGCCCACGAGCATGTGAATAGCTCCGAGCAGAGGCAGCAGCAGGGTTGCCGCTTCGCTATTGATACCCACCCAAGTCAGATATTTTGCCAAACGTGCATCACCCTGAAAGGCAGCAATGGAGTGCGCCACAAAATTGCCGCCTACACCTATCTTCAACAAACCGGAAATAATATACTTATCCATAACAATTATACAAGAAAGATACCTCAGTCATCAGAACTTTTGAGGGTATTTATTTTAAGAAAAATACCAAACCAAAAGCACTTTTTATTGTTAATAATAGAAAAAATGTAGATAATTCGCCGCAAAAATGAAACTTTTTTGAGCAAAAAAAGTATATTTGCAGAAGAAAAAAAAGAAACAACAGTATTTACCAATTAATCCCTATTTTATTTTATGAGTACATTTGAAATTGAAGGCAAACTGATAGCCATTTCTGACGTTCAGGCGAAAACCGAATCATTTAAGGTACGTGAATTTGTGATACAGGTGGACAGAGAAATAGGCGGCACTATTTACAGCGATTATTTAAAATTTCAGCTTACCCAAGACCGTGTGGTGTTGATAGATGCTTTTCAGCTCAACGATACCGTAAAGGTAAGTTTTAATTTGCGCGGCAGAGGTTGGACAAAAGACGGCGTAACGAGCTATTTCAACTCCTTAGATGCGTGGAAATTAGAGCGTAGCGGCACTTCTTCGGCGGGTAGTAGTTTTGCTCCGGCAAACGAATCCTATACTGCAACAGCAACACCGGTTGCCCCTGCTCCTGTCATTACGACAGCCTCGCAATTAGCAGCCGATGACGACTTGCCCTTCTAAAAAAAATAAAAACCTTGTTTCTGCTGTCATAATGGCAGCTTTTGCACGATTGGAACTTATTTTGAGGAGTAAGTTGTTATCAATAACATTTTTCACTCAACAAATAAAAATAAAACACACAGTTTTTTATGGCGATGCAATTCACCGATGCCAACTTTTCGGATACCGTAATTAATAGCGGTAAAGTGGCAATTGTAGATTTTTGGGCAGAATGGTGCGGTCCTTGCCGTGCAGTGGGTCCCATCATCGAAGATTTGGCAAAAGATTACGAAGGACAAGCATTAGTAGGCAAAGTAGATGTAGATACCAATCCCGAAACTGCTTTTAAATACGGAGTGCGCAATATTCCTACCATTTTGTTTATCAAAAACGGAGAAGTTGTAGATAAACAAGTAGGTGCTGTGCCCCGCTCTGTATTGGAAAATAAATTAAAAGCACTTTTATAGTACTTTTTTTAGTGAGATAAAATGGCGGTAAGTGGAATAATTTTCACTTGCCGCTTTTTTTTTATGACCTTTCTCCACCGATATATCGCAGCACCTCCCGCGCCGCCTGCCGGTCTGTCGGAAAAGTAAACTGCTCCACCTCCAAAGCCTTGAGCGGCAACCAGCGCAAACGCTGTGCATTTTGCACCTTTGCTCCGAATACAAAAGGAGTAGCCGAAATATCCGCCACAACAGCCGTTTCTGTTTTGATGAAAAAATACAAAGCAATCAATTGCTCCTGTGGATTAAATGCAGAAAGCTGCAAAAATGTATTGACGTAAAATACGCGCTCCACACCGACCGACAAATGATGCTCCTCTTCAAACTCCCGACACAAAGCCGCCTCCAAACCCTCGCCCAATACTACGCCGCCGCCCGCAAATTTGGTCATCTGCATACCTTTATACACTTCGTCGCTTACCAGTAAACAATCGTTTTCAATCAAAATGCCATATACGCGCACATTATAAGCGAGTACAGGCAACGATGGTGTGCGGTTCATGGTTATATTTTAGAGCGCAGGGTGAGAGATAAAAAAAAACAGCTGCCGGATGAAGGGGCAGCTGCTATCAATTGTCTAAGTTAGAAAAAATACAATTTCTTTTTTTATAGGAGAAAAAAAGCACACTACACGCCCGCTTGCAAATAGGTCTGTGCGGCTTTTCCCAAGTTCAGATAGCGGCTTTTTTGGGTGTATTCCGAAGCATCTTTGTAGATGAAGAAACAAGTGCCGCCTTTTATGGTGTTGATGATAGGTTTAGAATCTGTCGGAGACACTGCCGGACAGCCGTGACTGCGCCCCAATCTGCCGTGTTGTTTTACGAAATTTTCGCTTACATAGTCGGCGGCGTGCATCACAATGGCGCGGTCGCGGGCATTGGTATTAAATTCTGTTTCTATGCCGTCGAAGCGCAACGAATAACCGTGTTCGCCGCTATAAGTTTCGGCGGTGGTATAAAAACCTAAGCTGCTCTTGTGCGAATTGGGAGTGTTGGAAAACCACTCTGCATAGTTGTCGCCCGTTTTTTGACCGTGTGCGCACAAACTTTTATAGAGCAATTTTTCATTTTTCAAATCAATCACATACAAGCGTTTGGCAGAAGAAGGCTGCTCAAAGTTGGCGATAGAGATAATATTTTTATTGCCTACTTTGCCTTCTGCTACCATATTATAATAGCCAATCAAAGCGGAACGGAAGGCATTGTAGTGCAAGCCAGCTTTTTTCAGCGACATTCTTTCATACAAAGCATAAATATCCTGCTCAAAATGCTGAACAGTATAGTTTTTTACAATGCTTGCTGTATGAAGATAGGTATTGCTACCGAAGGATATTTTCTGAAAATAAAATAATAAATGTACTAATAGAAAAAGGCGTATAGCAAAGCGCGTTTTTTGCATGTTGTTGAAAAATAATTGATTTTTGGTTTTTACTAAAAATGAATTACTCGGTAATAAAAGGACGAAAGCAATAAGATGGAACCATTAATTATTGCTGATGCAAAAAAGGTTTTTCTTTATTTAAGAAACGCAAAGAAATATGATTTATTTTAAAATAACAAAAAAAGGCAAAAAAAAATGTACCGCTGCATCGGAAAATCGGGAAATGAAGCGCGTGTTTATTGCTTTTTTGTATTGTAAAATACTGATAATCAGTGCTTTGATGTGATGAGTGTTTTTTATTAAAAATTATTATTATTGATGAAAAAATAATTTACAAACGTTGCATAATGCGGGCTAAAGTGGCATTTTTCCAAGTTGCGAAATCGCCGCCGATGATATGTTCGCGGGCTTCTTTTACCAAATTTAGATAAAAACTCAGGTTTTGCAACGTGGCAATTTGCGCTCCTAGAATTTCTTTGGAGATAATCAGATGGCGCAGGTAGGCTTTGCTGTGTTGGCGGCTCACCGCCGAAGGGCTGTCGGCATCGATGGACGAAAAGTCGTTTTTCCATTTTTGATTTTTGATATTGATAATGCCCTGCGAAGTAAAAAGCCAGCCGTTGCGGGCGTTGCGGGTGGGCATCACACAATCAAACATATCCACGCCTAAAGCGATGCTTTCCAAAATATTCACCGGCGTGCCTACGCCCATCAAGTAGCGCGGCTTGTCGGCGGGCAAAATATCTGTCACCAAATCGGTCATTTCGTACATTATTTCGGCGGGTTCGCCTACAGCCAAGCCGCCAATGGCATTGCCCGCCTGCTCCTGCGCCGCCACAAACTCCGCCGACTGCACCCGCAAATCGCGGTAAACGCTGCCCTGCACGATGGGAAACAACATTTGCTCGTAGCCGTACAAGGGGGGAGTAGCATTAAATTGCTGAATACAGCGCAACAGCCAGCGGTGGGTGCGCTGCAAAGACTGATTCGCATAGCCGTACTCGCAAGGGTAGGGCGTACATTCATCAAAAGCCATTATAATATCTGCCCCGATTTGCCTTTGAATATCCATCACGCTTTCGGGCGTAAATAAATGGTAAGAGCCGTCAATATGCGACTGAAACTTAACGCCTTCTTCGTTGATTTTTCGGATTTGCGTCAAGGAATACACCTGATAGCCGCCACTGTCGGTGAGTATGGGCTTGCCCCACGAATTGAAACGGTGCAAACCGCCCGCCTCCTGCAAAGTCGCCGTACCCGGTCGCAAATACAGATGATAGGTATTGCCCAAAATAATTTGCGCCTGCACCACTGTTTCTAATTCGGCAAAATGAACGGCTTTTACGGTACCCGCCGTACCTACGGGCATAAAAATAGGTGTTTGTATGATGCCGTGTGCCGTGTGCAAGGTAGCAGCGCGGGCTTTGCTGTGCGTGCAGCGTGCTTCTATTGAAAATTTGCTCATATTCCGGCAAAGGTACAACAGCCAAAGACGAAATTATTGTTTTTGTGGCAATATTAAAATGAAGAAGTCTCTTTTATAAGTTGTGTTTTTACTTCATTTATGCTTCAAAAAGCGGATAATTGCTTCAAAAAAACATATCTTTGTATTTTTAATCAGCGATTTATTTTTTATATACTTATGAATCAGACGCTTATATTGGGGGTGGTCGGCAGTGGCTCCATGGGGAGCGGTATTGCGCAGATTGCCGCCCAGCACGGGGCGCAGGTGCGGATATACGACAGTGCCGCCGCCGCCCTCGAAAAGGCACGCGAGCAAATTGAGAAAAACCTGCAACAACTCGCCGCCAAAGGCAAAATAAGCCCCGAAACCGCAGAGCATACTTTTGCGCGTATTCAGTTTGTCGGCGAACTAAATGCTTTGTCGGACTGCCAACTTGTTATTGAAGCCATTGTAGAAAATTTACCTGCAAAACAGCAGCTTTTTACCCAAATAGAAGAATTGGTTGCTGATTCCTGCATTTTGGCGAGTAATACTTCATCGCTTTCCATTACTTCCATTGCCGCCGCCTGCCGTCTGCCCGAAAGGGTAGTGGGCTTGCATTTTTTTAATCCCGCCACGCTGATGAAACTCGTGGAAGTGATACCCGCACTGCAAACGCACGAAGGTGTGACGGCTGCCGCCAAAAATATAGTGGAGCAATGGGGAAAAACAAGCGTGCTTGCCAAAGATACGCCCGCTTTTATCGTGAACCGCATTGCGCGTCCTTTTTACAGCGAAGCTCTCCGACTTTTGGAAGAGGGCATTGCCGACAGTGCCACCATTGATTGGGCGATGAAGCAAATCGGTGGTTTTCGGATGGGACCCTTTGAGCTGATGGATTTTATCGGCAACGATGTCAATTTTACCGTCACCGAAAGCACCTTTCAGGCTTTTTATGGCGAGCCGCGCTATAAGCCTTCTTTTACGCAAAAGCGTTTGGTAGAAGCGGGATTTTTGGGTAAAAAATCGGGGCGCGGCTTTTATCATTATACGGCGGCAGGTGCGGAAATTCCGGCGGTGCAGGAAAACTACGAATTGGGCGGATATATTGCGCAGCGCATTATTATGATGCTCATCAACGAAGCCGCCGATGCCGTATTTTGGCAGGTTGCCAGCCCGCCGCATATTGATTTGGCGATGACTTTGGGCGTAAACTACCCGAAAGGTCTATTGGCGTGGGCAAATGAAGCGGGGATTGCCGAGTGCGTGCGCAATATGGACGTGCTGTATGATGATTACCGCGAAGACCGCTATCGGTGCAGTTTTTTGTTGCGAAAAATGTCTCGCAATCAGGAGAATTTTGAGTTGTAAAAAATATTTTTCTTTAAAAAAAGCGCGACAGCTTTCTTTATCAAGCTGTTTTATTACAAAAAAACTTCTTTTGGATATATGAACTTATACGTCATTGATACCGGATTTTTTAAATTAGACGGCGGTGCTATGTTTGGTGTAGTGCCTAAAAGCATTTGGCAGCACCTCAACCCGCCCGATGCCAACAACCTCTGCACCTGGGCAATGCGCTGCCTACTGGTAGAAGACGGCAAGCGGCTGCTCCTCATTGATTGCGGATTGGGGAATAAGCAAAGCGAAAAATTTTTCAGCTACTACGAACCCCACGGCGAGGCTTCGCTGCTCGGCTCGCTGAAAAAGCACGGCTTTTCGCCGGACGACATCACTGATGTGCTGCTCACGCACCTCCATTTTGACCACTGCGGCGGGGCAGTAGTGCGTGTGGACGACCACCACTACCGCCCGCAGTTTCGCAATGCCACCTACTGGACACACGAGGCGCACTGGAACAATGCCCTGCACCCCAACCCGCGCGAAAAGGCTTCTTTTCTGAAAGAGAATTTTGTGCCTATTCAGGAAAACGGGCAACTGCAATTTGCGCAAGCCGGAGCCGAGATAATGCCCAAGGTGCGCGTGAGCCTCGCCAACGGACACACCGAAGGTATGTTTGTGACGCATATTCATTACCGCGATACGGTAGTGCATTATGTAGCGGATTTGATGCCTTCGGCGGCGCATATTCCTGTGCCTTATTTGATGGCTTATGATATACAGCCTTTGGAATTGATGCGCGAAAAAGCGGCATTGCTCGAAGGGGTGGCGCAGCGCAACGAGGTCTTGTTTTTTGAGCACGACCGCACTATTGCCTGTTGCACCGTACAAAAAACGGAAAAGGGCATACGCCAAAGCGAGGTGCTGCGCTTAGAGGATATTTAGCGTTTTTGTGGGGTATTTAGCTTTACCAAAGTTGGGAGGAGGGGAGATTTTTGTTTTTATTTTTTATTTTTCATCGTCCGTGTCCTCATAATTAAACTCAACTTTGCTTTGAATGACTACTTCGTCAAGGATTTTGTTTAGATAGCCTTGTTTCACAGCATCGTTAAATCTGTCGTTGAGAGTCGGAATATTTATCACTTCTTCAATGCAGTCCATATACTTATCAACGATGGCTTTGATTGAATACGTTTTACTTGCGTTCTCTCGGATTTTCTTTAAAAGGTCTTCGGTCGGTTCGGTTGATTTGATTACAAAAGTGATTGGATACTTCTGTATTTTGTCAATGTCGAGAAAGTATTTTTTGAAGTCCAAAGTTTCTGTTACTTGAAAAAATCGTCCAAGCGGTTTCATCACGAAGTCAATACCTCCGTCATTGGCGTTTGTTCTTCCTGTTTTGTAAAGTTTTAAATTCTCTTTGTTTAGTTTTTCAAGTTCATAGCCCCAAAATATTTGCTGGTCGTGATAAAAATATTTGAGAATTGAATAACTAACAATTTCAAAAAGCCTTGCATCAACATTTGGCGCAAGCAAACCAATTACAAATTCCTCAATTTTCTTTGGTGTTGTTTTGCCAATCTCAGTTTGGGGCTTGGCGTAGTGGCGGCATTTTAGCATTAATGTTGATTAGAATTACTATTATTCAATTTAGCACAAAAGTTCAATAAAAATCTATAACCCTTCATTATGCAAAACCCTTGTTGCAGGCTGTTCTTGTTTTACACCAAGATTTCATCAAAAAGTAGTTCAAGGTCTTCATCTAAATTTCCGTTATAATCCGTGAAGGGGATTTCCAACTTTTCCAAAACATTTTTGAAACGCTTAAATCCGCCTTCTGTTCGTAGTTCTACCCAATTTACATTTAGGCTATCGAGTTGGTTTTTGTTTGTGTCCGAAAGTTTGTCAGCAACGAAAACTGTGCTTTCTCTTGCAATTACAGCATCAGCAACTTCTGGATTTCCTTTTCCCATAAGTTTTACTTCGCATTTGTGATTTATTCCATTCTTTGATAGGAAAAAGTCTATTTCTCGTTCAAAATCTCCATAACTTGCAGCACCTGCTCCTTCAATTTTTATGCTGTAATTTTCAGTAGAAACTTTGTATAATTTGCATAAGGTTAGCATCAAGGGTCCCTCAACGATTTTACCGATTGTGCTATATGCACCGCCCGTAATTGCAGCACGTTTAACTGCCAAACTGGTAATAACAATTAGGCTTTCGTTCAAGTTTAATTCAACGCTAACGCTATTGAATTTTATTGTGAGTTTTAAATCTATCGTGTCGTTTTCTTCTATTAAATGAGAAATTGAATTTACAAGAGTGTCGTAATTATCTTCGGAAGCGGAAACTACAATTTCTTTCGTTCCACTGTTAAACATATTTGTGATTGTTTTCTTATTTATACCTGCATAAATTGCTCTATCAACAGGTTTGTGAGAATTATTCATCACAAAATTGTCTTTGTACCAATCTTCCGTAATTGTTGTTCCGTTCAATTTTGCATCAACAACTTTCTTGAAGAAATCAAGGCAATAAGTCAAAAACTTTGTGTTGATTTCTGTTTGTGTTACAATTCTGTAATCTTTTGCTTTTAAAAGTCGTTCAATAATTTCTTTGATGACTATTTTTCTCGTAATATCCATTCTTTAAATTCGTCTAATTTTAAAAATTTTGTTTCTCTTTCGTCAAATAAGGCTTTTGATTTTTTTGATTTCATATATTCAAAATAAGTTTCCTCTTTTTCAGTCAAGAAAAAGTTACGTCCTAAATTTTTTGCGGTTTTCCCCATTGTTCCACTTCCACCAAATGGGTCAAAAACTAAATCGCCCTTGAAAGAGTAATATTGAATTACTCGTCTGCAAAGTTCGACAGGAAAAACTGCGGAATGCACTTTGTTAAAGCAAGGGTCAATTTTCCAAACGTTTGATGTTTCGTAACCGTCTGCTACTTTGCTTTCCTGGACTGTTTTGTGGTCGTATGAACGAATATTCCAATCCAATAATTTTTCAGTTGATTTTCTATAAACCATTAAATATTCGGTTACACAATTTGGTTTGTAGCCAAGAGGTTTACGATGTTGCATAAAACCACCAATGCGATTTTTTACACTTGCTTCGGGTTTCAACCAAACAATGTCGTCAATAAATTCCCAACCCATTTCCATTAAATATGGGTGAATGTCAAACGGGATTGGATAGCGTTTACTGCTATGTGAACGGCTAATTCTCGGAATAATAATTGGTGAAGTGTTTACGATTAAAAAACGCCCTTCTTTGGTTATACGATGAACTTCTTTAAAAACGTCTGCAAGAAATTCTAAATACGCTTTGTAGCTTGGGTAGATTGAATAATCCCTTGCGTTGTAATACGGAGGCGAAGTGAACGTCAAATGAATACTTTCATCTTCCAAAAGTTTCATAGTTTCAATCGTATCAGCATTTACGACAACGTTTTTCAGATAGTCGTAACTTTCGATATGAGGCTGATTTTTATGAGTTTTTTGCGTAGGAAAAAACTCTTTATAAATCACCGTTCGCACCATTTCGTTTTCGTGATAGATTAACTTTTTAAGTTCTTCATCAACTCCGTTGCCTTTAAAAACTAAAAGTCCACGAATGGCTTGGCAAACGACTTTTGGGTCTTGGTCTTTTAACGCTTCAACCAAATATGGCTTCACAATTTCTTTTCTCATTCGTCCGATTGATGAAATTGCTTCACGTCTAACAGTTGTATCGTTGTCGTGTTTTGAGATGTATAAAAGTAGTTGAATATTTTCTTCGGTTGCTAATTTTCCGATATTCTTTACAGCCAAAAGCCTAACGTTTGAACTTTTGTGCGTTGTCAAGTCAGGCAAGAATGAACCGTCAAAGTTTTTAGGCAGTTGTCCCAAACTTTCCAAGATAAAAACCAAGTTGCTACTGTTTGTCTTATTTTGTTCGACAAGATGTTTAATAGCACCATTTCTGCTGGTTTTTAGTTTTTTTATGTATTCTTTTGTAAGCATTTATCTGTCTAAAAAGTTATTTGACAAAGTTAGTGTTTTAATTCAGTTTGTCAGTCGTTGTGAATGGTAAAATTGTCAGTTTCTGTTCGTCTACTTTATTTAGGTCGCTCTGTTAGGGTTGCTTGTAACGGTTTTAACGATTAGTTTCAAGGCTACGCAGTATGGGAATAAACTCTGAACTTGGAAAATATTTTTGAAATTCCGAGTTCATTCTGTTGTTCAATGCGTGATTTTGAAGTTTGCTGCCAAAAGGCAATTCCCTTTGTCTTGCAAAAAGTTTGTTAAACAATGCACCTTCATACTTTGAATAATCCCCTTTTTGGTCAAAGCCATTGGCGATATAATCTTCTATGATAACATAGATAGCGTAAAGGTTTGCGAAACTTGAACGAGATTTTGAACCCTTATTTGCTGAACGGGTTTTCTCGTTTATGTATTGAATAAGTTGGCTCTTATCAAAAATATCGTCAGCATTTTTGCCAAAGTGGTTTTCTAAAACCGATTTAATGTTTGCTGTGAATATATTTTCCATTTGGCTCTTCAAATAATTTTAAGGTGTTGGCTGCCGCCAACTTTTCTGTTTCATAAGTGCGGATTTCTTTTTGTAGTTTTTCGCCTTTAAACTCTTTGGCTAATTGTAATCTCCGCAAACCAATTTTTACATACTCTTCTTGTAGTTCTATGCCAATGGAATTTCTGCCAAGTTCTTTTGCCACAAAGCAAGTAGTAAATGTTCCCGAAAATGGGTCTAACACTAAATCTCCTTCGTTTGAACTTGCTTTTATAATCCTTTCGAGTAAAGCGATTGGTTTCTGTGTCGGGTGATTTTCGTATTCGTCCATACGATAACGAACCCTTGCAAACTCCCAAACATTGCCGGGAACTTTCTCTGAACTGTAAACTGTCGGAACGGCTTTGCGATAATCAATGAGTTTTCGTTTTGCTCCTGTTTTTGCTTCTACTAAGATGTCGTTTGTGTTAAAAGTGTAATTGTTCTTGTCTTTTACACAAAACAAAATTGGCTCATACATTGAACCATAATATTTTTTGGCTTGAACGCCTGAACTGTCGTAATACCAAACAAGTCTGGAAAGTATGTCTAATTTTTTTCGTAGATAAATGTCGAAAAACGGCATAAACTGTGTCGCTGTCATTACATAAAAACTGCCGTTTGGTTTAAGTTTTTGAATACACAAGTCAAGCCACTCGTAGCACCATTCAAGGTATGCTTCTTCTGTTTTCCATTTTTCAATATGTCCGTTAAAGTTTTTACCAATGTTGTAGGGTGGGTCGGCAAATATCAAATCCACAGCGTTGTCAGGAAGTGTTTTTAATGCTTCCAAAGCGTCTCCGTGAATAATTTTATGTTGTTCGTTACCTAATATTTCCATTTTGAAATTCAATTAAAAGTCGTTTGAAATTTAGGCAAAAAAAGAGTGAATTGATTTACAAGACAATCTGGTCTTTCGCCTCAATTTTCTTTTTGGTTCATTTTCGGTATAAGGTCGTGTATATCATATCAAGCCCAAATTTATAATTTTTCCTGTACTTACTATTATAAATAATATAGTATTATACAACAAAAAAACTACCGACACCTCAGAGATGTCGGTAGTTCAACATAAAGCCTATACCTCCGGCTCTTCGGTTGGCGGCGGTGCGGGTGCCTCTTCGCTGAGACCTCTACCCGAAAAACGCTTCGCCAAATCTTCGTAAATGCTGTCTGTACCTGCGATGTTCATCATTTTCGCCATCTTCACCGCCTGATAAAAAATCAGAGCCGCCGAATAGCTTTCGCTGCCCGCCAGCATCACGGTATCGTCTATACTTTCCACAATAGCCGTGAGCGGTCGCAGCAAACGCCGCAAATCGTTTACGAGGAGCATGTCTTTTTCAAACTCCGCCACATTCAAAAAAGGCGGCAGCAATTGCGGATTTTCTTTGGCATAGTCCAAAGATTTTTCAACAAAAGCCAGCGATTTATCGCCCATACGCGCATAAGATTGTCGCTCTTCGGGGGTGAGGTTTACCAAGAAGGGCAGTTTTTCTTTGATAACTGCTACGGCTTTGAGCAGTTCCGTCAGGTCGGCAGCAGTCAGCGAAGCCGAAATCTGATTGTGTTGTGCCATAGAATAAATAAAAGATTTAAGAAGTGGTTACAAGGCAACCAATTCGGTTGCGAAACTATAAACGTGAGTAGCTGCGTTGTATTGTGTGAGTTGGGAATTAATTTTAAAAATTGAAAATTAAAAAGGGAGCAAATTGGAGGTAAGAGTGAGAACGGAGAGGGTAAAAGCGAGGACGGCGAGGGTTGAAGGGAGGACGGCGAGGGTTGAAGGGAGGACGGCGAGGGTTGAAGGGAGGACGGCGAGGGTTGAAGTGAGGACGGCGAGGGTTGAAGTGAGGACAGCGAGGGTTGAAGTGAGGACGGCGAGGGTTGAAGGGAGGACAGCGAGGGTTGAAGGGAGGACAGCGAGGGTTGAAGGGAGGACGGCGAGGGTTGAAGGGAGGACGGCGAGGGTTGAAGGGAGGACAGCGAGGGTTGAAGGGAGGACAGCGAGGGTTGAAGTGAGGACAGCGAGGGTTGAAGGGAGCAAATTGCAGGTCAAAGGGAGGAAATTGATAACTTTGTCAAAGTTCCAACTTTGACAAAGTTTATTTTACACCCCAAAAAAGTTGAATTGCAGGTAGGCACCCACTCCGGTCGGCGGGCGGGCATTCAACTTTGACAATGTTTCAAACATTGTCAAAGTTGGGTGGGCATCAAAGTTGGGGGCATATCAAAGCTGGATAATCGTAATACCATCGCCGCCGTATTGCGGGTCTTCATCGGAAATATGGAGTGCGGCGGGGTATTTGCGAAGATACTGGCGTATTTGTTTGCGCAAAATACCGTCTCCTTTGCCGTGAATAATCTTGAGGCGGTCGGCATTGAGCATCAGGGCATTATCCATCAGTCGTTCCACTTCGGCGAGGGCTTCGTGGCTGCGCAAGCCACGCACATCTAAGGTAGCATCAAACTCCAAACTCCGCTCAAAAGTATGGAGGCGCGTGGTAACTTTGGCGGCGGCTTTGGGCTGCTGCACCAAGGTCAGTTCTTTGAGTTTGGCGCGGGTTTTCAGCGAGCCGAACTCCAAAAGAGCCGTATCGCCGTTGATTTCCAATACCGTTCCGCGCTGCACCCCATCGCGCAGCAGCACCACCGAGCCTATTGCTATGGCATCTTCTTTGTCGTTTACAAATACGCTCTCCTGCAAATCCGCTATTTTTTCTTCCAATATTTTGCGCTCCTGCTGCACCTCATTTTTGAGTTGTTGCAAGGTTTCCTTTTCTTTTTGCTCCGTAAATTCGCGCAGCATATTTTCCATGCGCTTATTGGTCTGCTGCAAAGCAAAGAGCGTGTCTTGTTCGGCTTTGAGGAGTATTTTTTTGGTGTTTTTATCCAAAAAGCGCGATTTTTCTTCGTATTCCTGCTTCAGTTTTTTGTTTTCTTCCAATAGTTTGCTCACTTCTGCATCTTTTTGCATCAGGGTAGTTTTTTCGCTTTGCAAAGAAGAAAGCAAATGGTCAAACTGCTGATAATCTGCGCCCACTTTTTGTCGGGCTTTGTCCAAAATATCTCCTTTTAAGCCGCTTTTTTGAGCAATTTCAAAAGCATAAGAACTCCCGGGCTGCCCCACCTGCAAGCGGTAGAGGGGCTGTAAGGTTTCGTTGCTATACGACATAGCCCCATTGATAATACCTTTGGTTTCGGAAGCAAAAATTTTGATATTGGAGTAGTGCGTGGTGATAACACCGTAGCAAAAACGGCGGTTGAGGTCTTCCAAAATACTTTCGGCAATGGCACCGCCGAAGCGCGGGTCGGTACCCGAGCCGAACTCATCTATCAAAAAGAGGGTTTTGGCATTGGCAAAATCCAAAAAATATTTCATATTGATGAGCTTGGAACTGTAAGTGCTCAGGTCGTTTTCGAGCGATTGCTCATCGCCGATGTCCACAAAAATTTGCTCAAACAACATAAAAGTAGAAAGTGCCTTTACCGGCACCAACAAACCCGTTTGCAACATCAGTTGCAGCAGCCCCACCGTTTTGAGGCTCACCGATTTGCCGCCCGCATTGGGACCGCTGATGACCAAAACCCGCTCGGCGGGCGAAAGGCGCAAATAGAGCGGAACGGTATTTTTTTGTTGCCTTTGGTTGCGCAGCAGCAGCAAAGGGTGATAGGCTTGTTGCCACTCCATAGTGCGGTCGTTGGAGAGGTAGGGTTTCACACCGTTGATTTGCAGGGCTAATTTGGCTTTGGCGCGTATAAAATCCAAAATCCCCAGCACATTCTGATACTGCCCCAAAGACTCGTGATGCTGCCGTATGTGCGCTGTCAGGGTTTTTAAAATACGATAAATTTCGCGTTTTTCTTCCAACTGCAATTCAAACAACTCATTGTTGAGTTGCAGGGTTTCCTGCGGCTCAATGAAAGTAGTTTTTCCGGTCGCCGACTCGTCCAATATCACGCCTTTTATTTTGCGTTTCAGCTCCGAAGGCACCGCCAGCACGCGCCGTCCGTTGCGCACACTTTCTTCATCTTCGGTGAGCCAGTTATTTTTCTTAAATTCACCCAGCAGGCGGCGAAAAGCATTGTTGATTTCGGCATATTTGAGGCTGATATTTTTGCGGATACGCTGCAATTCGGATGAGGCATTGTTGCGCAGCCTGCCTTCTTCGTCCAAAATCGCCTTGATGGCATTGAGCAAATCCTTATCCACCGCTATTTTTTGAACGATGACATACAATTCGGGAAAAATCGCCTGATTTTCGCCCTCTTTATTATTAAAAAAATGGACAATGCGCTGCGTGGTGTGCAATACCTTGAAAACACGAAAAATCTGCTCCGCCGTCAGCACCGAAGCCTCAATGCGCAGCAGGGCGAGTTCGTCGTGGAGGTCTAAATAATTATCGGTAGGAAATTCAAAATGGCTGTTGCCCTCAATGCGCACAAACTCCTCGGTTTGGGTCAGCAGGCGCAGCACCAAATCGGGGTTAAATTGCGGCTGAATAGCTGCCACGTGGCGTTTTCCGAGTGCGCTTTGGCACGATTTTTCAAGAATTTCCAATATTTTATCAAATTCCAGCTTGGCATACACCTCTTTGGGATACAGTTGAGCCACTTTGGGACGATACGAAGGGCTATGTTGTTGTGTGGTCATTGTTTGGTAAGGGTCAATAGCAACAAAAGCAAGCGCAATAAAGTTGCTCCGGTGTTTTTCTTTTATTAAGGTGCAAAGATAAAATGAAAAATCAAAACAGCGGCTGCACGGATTTTTGCACTTTGTTTGCATCAAAAACTTTAATACTTTTTCTGTTGTTAAAGAAAGAATAATAGCAGCCTCGCACGGAAATATAGTACCTTTGTGCCCTTAAAGCACGGCAGCAAAGGGCAGCCGCTTTTGGGGCTTTGTTCGGTGCACATTATTGATTATTCATTATATTATTATAAAAAAACAACAATGGAAAAAGTAAAATGTCTCATCATCGGCTCAGGTCCGGCGGGTTATACGGCAGCCATTTATGCGGCGCGTGCCAATGTCAAGCCCGTATTGTTTACAGGATTGGTGCCGGGCGGTCAGCTCACCCAAACCACCGATGTTGAAAATTATCCGGGTTATCCCGAAGGCATTATGGGACCCGAAATGATGGAAGATTTCCGCAAGCAGGCGGAGCGTTTCGGTACGGATATCCGCTACGAAATGGTGAGCAGCGTAGATTTTTCGCGCCGTCCGTTTACGGTTACTTTGGACGGGGGCAAGAGCCTCCAAGCCGATACCGTTATCGTGAGCACGGGAGCATCTGCCAAGTGGCTCGGATTGCCTTCGGAGCAGCGGCTCAACGGCAACGGCGTATCTGCCTGTGCCGTCTGCGATGGTTTTTTCTACCGCAATCAGGAAGTAGCCATTGTAGGGGCAGGCGATACGGCTTGCGAAGAAGCACTTTATTTGTCTAAGCTGTGCAGCACCGTACACATGCTCGTGCGCCGCGATACGATGCGGGCTTCCAAAATTATGCAGGAGCGCGTGCTGAGTACGCCCAATATCAAAATATACTGGAATTCCGAAGCCGAAGAAATTTTAGGCGACAGTGTAGTAGAAGCTATGCGCATTGTGCATCGCAATTCCGGCGAAAAACAGGAAATTCCCATCACCGGATTTTTTGTAGCCATTGGTCATCAGCCCAATACCGACTTGTTCAAAGGGATTTTGGATATGGACAAAGAGGGTTATCTCATTACCCAAAACGGCAGCACCCGCACCAATATAGAAGGGGTATTTGCCGCCGGCGACTGTCAGGATAAAATCTATCGTCAGGCGATTACCGCCGCCGGCACGGGTTGTATGGCAGCCCTCGAAGCCGAGCGTTATTTAGCGCATCAGGAATATTTGGAGTCGCAGTATCTTGCGGGATAAAGGGCAGAAAAATAAATATAGTAGCGGTTTTGGATTGGGCGTTGGGCGGGTTTTGGCTTATAAAACTGTCAAAGAAGCACTGAACTTGGATAGCGGCAGGAAAGCTCCGAGTTTGCACGCAATGTTCTGATATTTTATCGAAGTATCACCCCGCCTGACGCACAAAACCTTTCCTATATTGGTAATGCCATTCATTTTATACCATAAAACAGGCAGCTTTTATTCTGTCCACCAAGTCAAGGTTCAATTTCAATTGGTGTCCCAATTTTTACTGCGCTATAAAGTTCGTCAATTTCTTCGTCTGTCACCGCAATGCAACCTAAAGTCCAGTCATACCAGCGATGAAACTTACCGATAAATCCGGTTTTGTTTCTAAGTCCGTGAATTTTAACATCACCACCGGTAGGCTTACCAAGTCTTTTGGCATTTTCAATGTCGTCTTTGTTTGGGTAAGAAATACCTAAGTTTTTATGATAACCACTATTCGGGTTTTTGTCGTTAATGATATAAAGTCCTTCGGGTGTTTTTTTATCTCCTTCAAATTCTTTGTCCCCGATTGGTTGTCTGCCGAGAGAAATTTTATATGTTTTTACAAGTTGTCCGTTTGAGTATGCCAATAATTGTCTTTTTGATTTATACACAACAAGTTTGTCAATTTGTGTGTCTGCTGGAAGTTTGTCTTCCGGAAAAAAATAATAAACTGCCACTCCCAAGAAAATAAGGAAAATTGTCAGCCATATTATTTTATTTTTTTTCATTGCAAGTTATATAACCTTTTAATAGGTTCACCAACAAAATCCTATCCGAAAAGTTATTAAAAAACCAATTTGTAAGTTTTAATAAAAACACACACAAATTTTTATTTTTCGGGTAGCCTTTTGTTGCAAAAAAAATCAAAAGAAATTTATTGCGGATTGCCGGGGGCAAATTCCCAGCGCGCTTCTAATTGCTTGGTATGAAAAATATACTCGGTGCGCACACAATTTTTCACGGTATCGTAAGCCGTAAAACTATCGCTTTGATAGCTTTTGTCAAAATTGTAATCTTCATACTCTTCCCACACCATTTTTTCTTTGCGCAACTCGCGGAGGTGAAAAATACGCTCCGGCACATACAGCACCGGCACACCGTATTGCACTAAATTTTGGGCATCTATATAAGGGAAGTTCATCAAACGAAGGGCGGCTTTGTCTTTGTCGTCATCTACCCAGTACCATTTTTCGTTTTCTACGGCAAAAGTGCCTTTTAAGTCACTCTTTTTAATGTCGTCATAATAATTATACTCCCCTTGTACGCTGTATGCTCCGTGTCGGTCAATTTGAATAAAATAGTTAAATTCAATATCAAAATTGCGGGTAGTACCCTGACTGCCCACAGCATTGGTATAGGTAATTTCTAAGTTGTTGTCGCCAAAAAGGTGGTCGCTGCTGAGGGTAGTAACCATGTTCCCTTTTTCGGCGAGGGTGTCGCAGAGGGCATCGTTGAAGCCGATATTAATGCCATCGGCGGTTTCCATGCTGTGGCTATATACTTTGAGTTCCCAGTTTTCGGCGAGGCGTTCGCGGCGCGGAATAAAGGAAATAAAGGGGTCGTCTTCGCCACGGCGACAAGCGGTAAGCAAACTAATAATTCCCAGCAACAAAAGTGCTGTCCGGCGAAAAGACGGTGTAGTTGTCATTTGGCAAAAAAAATAAAGCTGATGAATACTAAAAAAATACGAGTGCGAAGATAAAGCAGCAAAATGTATTTTTACTATAAAATAAAACGACAAAATCAAGATTGTGGCGGCTTGCTGCTTTGCGCTTGTGCCGCTATTTGACGAATGCGCTGTACCATAGCA
This sequence comes from Sphingobacteriales bacterium, assembly GCA_016711285.1. Taxonomy (NCBI): domain Bacteria; kingdom Pseudomonadati; phylum Bacteroidota; class Sphingobacteriia; order Sphingobacteriales; species Sphingobacteriales bacterium. The sequence goes on along the minus strand of JADJTG010000017.1, from coordinate 80,015 downwards.
TTGAGTCCGTTGGAGCGTTGCGCCGACAAATGGCTGCGCAAATCAATGGCATCAATGAAGTGCAAAGGGGCGGTTTGTACAATGTCGGGTGTTTGGCCATTGAGCACCCGCAACAGCAAAGCGATAATTCCTTTGGTAATAACAGTGTTGCTGTCGGCTTGATAGTGCATTGTTCCATCGGCTTGCAGCGCACCCGCTAACCACACCGTAGATTGGCAACCTTTCACTATATTTTGTTCGGTACGCAATTTTTCATCAAAATCATTCATTTTCTTTCCGATGTCAATGAGGTATTCGTAGCGTTCTAAAGGCTCGCAGAGATATTCAAATTCTTCAATAATATCCCGTTCTATTTGTTCCATGCGGGGCATAATATGTGTTTTTTTATGATGATTTTTTTCTTAAAATCAGGATATATAGGTTTATGCCAAAATACGCGCTGCTTTTTGTATGCCTTCGGCGAGCCGGCTCACTTCGTCCAACGTATTATACAAAGCAAAAGAAGCCCGCACCGTACCTTCCACGCCCCACCAACGCATCAAAGGCTGGCAGCAATGATGACCGGTGCGGCAGGCAATACCCATTTGGTCGAGCAATACGCCTATATCGTAAGGGTGCGCGCCTTTGACATTAAAAGACAGCACCCCGCTGCGCAAGGGAGCTGCGGCTCCATATACGGTGAGGTTTTCTATTGCCTGCAACTGCTCTGTAGCCGCTTGCAGCAGGTTTTGTTCGTAGTGCTCGATTTGCTGAAAATCAAATTGCTGCAAATAAGCGATAGCGGCATCTAAACCGATAGCTCCGGCAATGTCGGGAGTGCCGGCTTCGAAACGAAAAGGAATATCGTTGAAGGTGGTGCGTTCAAAAGTTACTTCCCGTATCATAGCTCCGCCCAACTGATAAGGCGGCATTTGCTCCAAGAGGTCGGCACGCCCCCACAGCACGCCAATTCCGGTAGGTGCATACAATTTATGCCCCGAAAAACACAAAATCGCATTGCAGAGCCTGCACATCTACCGGAAAATGTGCTACCGCCTGTGCAGCATCTACCACCACCACCGCCCCTACCTCGTGCGCTTTGGCAATGATGTTTTGCAAAGGATTGACAACCCCCGTAACATTGGAAAGATAAGTAATTGCCACTATTTTAGTGCGTTCATTGATGTAGTGTTGCAGATGATCTAAACACAAAGTAGCATCTTCGTTGAGTGGCAATACTTGAAGTTGCGCGCCTTTTGCCTCACAGAGCATTTGCCAAGGGACAATATTGGCGTGGTGTTCCATGTGCGTGAGCAGCACTGTATCGCCGGCTTGCAGGTGCTGTGCGCCGTAGGTACTCGCCACCAAATTAATGGCTTCGGTGGTACCTTTGGTGAAGATAATTTCGCGGTCGGAGGCGGCATTTATAAAATGGGCGATACGGCGGCGGGCGGCTTCGTAGGCATCGGTGGCAAGTTGGCTGAGGTGGTGCACCCCGCGATGCACATTGCTGTTGTAGCGGCTGTAATAATCGCTAATGGCATCAATAACCTGCTGAGGCTTTTGGGTAGTTGCTCCATTATCCAAATACACCAAGGATTTTCCGTGTACATTTTCCCGCAAAACAGGAAAATCGCGGCGTACAGTTTCAACAGAGAAGGGGAGGGTGTGAGAGATGTTCATATCCGAATTAAATCAACTTTTTTTTATAAAAACCTTCGCTATTTTTGATAAGAGAGCCTTTAAAACAATCAAAAAAAATATTTTACCCCACCATCTTTTCACCGATAAGTTTCAAAGCATAATCGCGCAAAGCGGCGTGGCTGATGCCATGCACCACTTCGGAAGCAAAGCCCTGCAACAACAAACGCCGCGCACTCGCTTCGCTGATACCGCGTGCCCGCATATAAAAAAGTGCCGCCTCATTGAGCTGACCAATGGTGCAGCCGTGCGAGCATTTTACATCATCGGCAAAAATTTCTAACTGCGGTTTGGCAAACATTTGAGCCGTATCGCTCAACAAAATATTGCGGTTTTGCTGGTAAGCATTGGTTTTTTGTGCATCAATATGTACTTTTATTTTGCCGTTGAACACTGTTTTTGCTTTGTCGGTGGCAATACCTTTGTATATTTCATTGCTGTAACAATTGGGCTGAATATGATTGACAAAGGTATGGTTGTCCATAAACTGTTTTTCATCGGCTACATACAAGCCATTCAAATAACACGAAGCATTATTGGCGGTGAGGTGCAGGTTCAAATCGTTGCGTAGCCAGTTTCCTTTCAAGCTAAGGGTAAAAATTTTAAAAACGGCATCGGCGGCTATGGCGGTGTTGGTGCTGCCGAAGTATGCAGCTTGTGAGGCTTCATTCTGTATTTGTACATACTCGGTGGTGCTGTGGTCGGCAGCGCGGATTTCTGTCACCTGATTGGTATAAAGAGCCGTTGTTCCCAAATTGCGGTGTTCTTCGTAAAAAACGGCTTCGCTGTGGTCGGCGATATGTACCAAACAGCGGCTTTGACGAAGTTGTTGAGCCTGCGGATTGTCGTACAAAAACAAGAGATACACCGGATATTGCAAGGAGGTATGCGGAGGCACTTGTATCCACACGCCCTGCGCAAAAGCCGTATTCAGAGCTACCCACGCCGCTTGTTCGCTGTCGGCGATTTGGTTAAAAACCTCATGTACGGCGGTATTTTTGGCTTGTTCAAGGGCATTTTCGAGGCTGCACACTTGCAAAGATTTATCTAAAAAAGCAGATTTTTCGGCGATATACTGTCCGTTGTACAGCACCACTACATTGCTTTCAAAAGGGGCGGGCGGCACGTTGATGCTATGAACTGCTGCCGTTTTTTGCGGGCTTGCAATGCTTTTTATGTGCTCTACAATTTTGGCAGGATTGCTGTATTTCCAATCCTCCAGCGCAGAGGTCGGAAAACCGAGTTCCAAAAAATGCTGTAAAGCAGCTTGGCGTTTTCCTTGCAAACCATTGTGCAAAGAGTCGTTTAAGTTGTTTTGAAAACTATTGAAAGTTTCTTGTATTTGTTGTAATAATGTTTGTTGCATAATATGGCAGCAAATCTTGCTTTGAGCGGCTGTTTTTATTTTTAAATGAAGGGGCAAAAAAGATAACAGAATAAAAAATAAGTCAATACTTATTGTTTGTTGCCGCTATCCCACTATTTCGCTTTCTTCTTTAATCCAGTCGTAGCCTTTTTCTTCCAATTCTAAAGCCAGTTCTTTGGTGCCGGTTTTCACGATTTTTCCCTGATACAATACATGTACAAAATCGGGAACGATATAATCCAGCAAACGTTGGTAATGCGTGATAACAATGATACCCATATTGTCGTTTTTTAAGGTATTTACACCATTCGACACAATGCGCAGCGCGTCAATATCCAAGCCGGAGTCGGTTTCGTCGAGTATTGCCAGCACCGGCTGCAACATCGCCATCTGCAAAATTTCGTTGCGCTTTTTTTCGCCGCCCGAAAACCCCTCATTCACGGAGCGTTTCATAAAATCGGGGTGAATTTCGAGCAAGTCCATTTTTTCGCGTATTTGCTTAATAAACTCCACCGTAGTCATTTCTTCCAAGCCTCTGTACTTGCGGCTTTCATTTACAGCCGTGCGCAAAAAATTGGAAATGGTGACACCCGGAATTTCCACCGGATACTGAAACGCCAGAAACACTCCTTCGCGGGCGCGCTCTTCAATATCCATTTCCAATAAATTTTTTCCGTTGAGCAAAATTTCGCCTTCGGTCACTTCATAATCTTCTTTTCCGGCTAATACCGAAGCCAAAGTGCTTTTTCCGGCTCCGTTGGGTCCCATAATAGCGTGTATTTCACCGGCTTTTACTTCCAAATTCAAACCTTTCAAAATGGCTCTATCTTCTACCGAAGCGTGTAAATTTTTGATGTGTAACAGCATATAAAAATAAATAAGCAAATAATAAATTGATGGTGCGGGGTTGATAAATTTTTATCAGGGTTTAATGATTTTTTTGTGTACAGAAGCCTGTCCTTTTTTATCGGGAATGATGCAAACGGCATACAGTCCGCTATTCCAGTGCTGTGTGGCGATGGTTTCTTTGGCGGCAGCCGCAAAATGTTGTTGCAGTAGCAATTTTCCGTTCATATCCGTAATCATCACGGTAGCAGCTTCTTCTGTTTGTATAGATAAATTTTCTTCAAAAGGATTGGGTGCAATGTTGTAAAGCAAAGGATTGACGGCAGCAAGAGCCGTAGCAGTATCGGGCGCAAATTGCGAGCGGCGGTAATCTTTGAAAAACAACCATATCGTTTCGCTGGCATTAAAATCCTGATTGGTAACACCGATGCTGATAGGTGCGCCGGGCCAAGTATGTGCGCCGCCGTTGATGCGATAGAGTTCCACGCGGCTGCCTTTTTCGCAACTCGTATATACGGTGTGGGTGGCGGTGCAGCCGTCGGCGGTATTGCTGTCGGCGAGGTCGGTGATTTGCGGCGGCAATTCGGGGCACTGATTGCGGGCTACCCAAAAATTGACAGCCTCTTGCACAGGCATCATTATCGTGCCGCCCAAGCCCGCGCCGCCTTCGTAGGGAACGGTGCTGTCGGCAGTGCCGTGTATGTGCAACAAAGGCACGGGGCGCGTATTTTGGCAATAATGAAACACACTATCCACCGCCACACCCGTCACCGAAGCAATGGCAGCGATGCGCTCCTCCAACTCGCAAGCCAGCCGATAGCTCATAAAACCGCCCATTGACATACCGCAGGCATAGATACGGTCTTGGTCTATATTATATTGAGCCGAAATGCTGTCCATCATTGCCTGAATAAAGCCCACATCATCTGAGCCTGAATGATAAGGAGACATAAAACCGCAGTTCCAATAAGTAGTTTGAGAAGCGGCATCTTGCAAGCCATCGGGATACGCTACTACAAAAGCAGCAGTATCGGCGATATTATTCATTCCTGAATACGCCTCTTGTTGCCAGGCATTGGAGCCTAAGCCGTGCATGTTGATAATGAGGGGCAAGGCAGTGCTGCTGCTGTAATCCGGCGGCAGATGCAGGCGATAGCTGCGAGTGGTGCCTTCCCACTGCAAAGTGCGCACCGTAGTTTGTGCCGATACCGAAAAAGCGGCTGCACTTAGCAGCATATATATAATGTAGAGGTGTCTCATTTTTTAAAATTAAATAATGAAAAAATTTTTTTCTGTTAAACAGTAACGCGGAACGCACAGACAGGGCTTTTTAATTTTTTATATTTTTAAAAACACCGAAAAGCAATTGAAAAAAAGGAAAAACTTTATCCTACACTTCCTTCCAATGAAAGGGCGAGTAGTTTTTTTGCTTCTACGGCAAATTCCATCGGCAGGTGCTCCATTACTTCGCGCACAAAGCCATTGATGATGAGTGCGGTGGCGGCTTCGGTATCTATGCCGCGCTGACGGCAATAAAACAACACTTCCTCCCCGATTTTGCTCGTGGTGGCTTCGTGCTCTACCTGTGCGGAGGCGGAGGCAGCTTCTATATACGGAAATGTATGTGCGCCGCAGCGGTCGCCGATGAGCAGCGAGTCGCACTGCGAAAAGTTGTAGGCGTTTTTTGCACCTTTCATCACCTTCACCAAGCCGCGATAGCTGTTGTGGCTGCGCCCTGCCGAAATTCCCTTGCTCACAATGCGGCTTTTGGTATCGTTGCCGATGTGTATCATTTTAGTACCCGTATCCGCCTGTTGAAAATGGTTGGTAACGGCAACGCTGTAAAACTCGCCCACCGAATGGTCGCCTTTGAGAATAACGCTTGGGTACTTCCACGTAACGGCAGAGCCGGTTTCTACCTGTGTCCATGATATTTTAGAACGCTCCCCCTTGCAGATGCCGCGTTTGGTGACAAAATTATAAATACCGCCTTTGCCCGTTTGTGGGTCGCCGGGGTACCAGTTTTGCACGGTGGCGTATTTTACTTCGGCTTTGCGCTCGGCGATAATTTCCACCACGGCGGCGTGCAGTTGATTTTCGTCGCGCATAGGGGCGGTGCAACCTTCTAAATACGACACATAGCTTTCGTCTTCTGCCACAATGAGGGTGCGCTCAAACTGCCCCGTTCCTGCCGAGTTGATACGAAAATAAGTGGAAAGTTCCATCGGGCAGCGCACTCCTTTCGGGATATAGGCAAAAGAGCCGTCTGTGAAAACGGCAGAGTTGAGGGCTGCATAATAATTGTCGGTGGGCGGCACGACCGTTCCGAGATAACGGCGCACCAAATCGGGGTATTTTTGCACTGCCTCGCTGAAAGAGCAAAAAATGATGCCGAGTGTGGCGAGTTCTTCCTGAAAAGTTGTTTTCACCGACACGCTGTCAATCACGGCATCAACGGCTACACCACTCAGGCGTTTTTGTTCATCTAAAGAAATTCCCAATTTTTCAAAAGTAGCTAAAATCTCGGGATCTACTTCATCTAAACTTTTGAGTTCTTTGGGCTTTTTTGGAGCAGAATAATAAATAATATCTTGCAGGTTGGGTTTGTCGTAGCGCACATTTGCCCACTCCGGCTCTTGGAGCGTACAAAAATGACGATAGGCTTCCAAACGCCATTTCAGCAACCAATCAGGTTCGTTTTTTTTGTGCGAAATGAAAGCAATAATTCCTTCGTTCAGCCCTTTGGGGGCATTATCGGCTTCAATATCACTCACAAAACCCCATTTATAGTCGCTTTGCGTAAGTTGGTCAATGGTTGTTTGAAAATCGTTCATATAATTAGTATCAAAAATGCTCAATAATGCTGCAAAAATAATGTATTTTAAGTAAAAAACGGCTTTGTAAGTAAATTGTTTAAAATTAGTCTAAATAACACCTGTTTTAAATACTTTCAGTTTCAAAACATCGCTAACTTCCTTATCCTGCCATTATTGCAGCGATACCAAACAGGCTACTTTCTTTATTATACCCCAAAAAACGCCTGCTCAATATCTTTGCAATCACTAACTTTGTGGGCTGTTGTGCTGTTGTTTTTTTCTGTAAGAAAGCAGCATTTTATTTTTTACTTTATCTATAATTATCAATTAAATATATGAAAGTTTTTAAATTCGGCGGAGCTTCGGTAAAAGATGCCGATGGGTTTCGCAACTTTGCCCGTATCCTCCAACGTTATGCCAACGACAGTGTAATGGTGATTTTGTCGGCATTGGGCAAAAGCACCAATGCCTTGGAAGAAATTCAAGCTGCTTACATCAAACGCGACAACGAGCGGCTGACGATGCTGTTTGAAACCTTGTGCCAAAAACATATAGAGCTTACGGAGCAGCTTTTTGACAAGAAAGAACAAAAGAAAGCCGTTCAAGCCGATTTAGAGGGTTTTTTTCAGCAAATGCAGCAGCAGTTTGGGCAAGAGCCTAACGCCAATCCCGCTTTTTTGTACGACCAAATCGTATCCAAAGGCGAGCAGCTTTCTACCGTGATAGCGGCTCATTTTTTGCGGGCGCAGGGTTTGAAATGTCAGTGGATAGATGTACGCAATTATATCAAAACCGACAATACATACCGCGAAGGTACGGTGGATTGGGCAGAAACGAGCAAGTATATACGCCAACTGCAACAGGAAACCGCCGCACAAACGGGTATTTGGATAACACAGGGATTTTTGGGCGGCACACCCGAAGGATTTACCACCACACTCGGTCGCGAAGGCTCGGATTACAGTGCGGCTATTTTTGCCCATTGTTTAGATGCCGAGAGCTTGAGTATCTGGAAAGATGTGCCGGGGATTCTCAACGGCGACCCGCGCATTGTAAAAGATGCACAGCTCATCGGCGAGTTATCTTATGAAGAAGCGATAGAAATGGCATTTTACGGAGCAACGGTGATACATCATAAAACCGTAAAACCTCTTCAAAACAAAGACATTCCTTTGTATGTGCGCTCCTTTATCAATCCAGATGTGGAGGGTACGGTGATACGCTCGCGGGTGTCGGCGCAGCAGTTGCCGCTGATTGCGCTCAAAACCAACCAAATTTTGATAGATGTTTATACGAAAGATTTCTCTTTTATTGACGGCGCACAATTGGGAAAAATCGTGTCTTTGCTGAGTAAATATAATATTACGCCGCATTTGTCGCAAAACAGTGCTATCAGCTACACCACCTGTGTTACACATAACCATCGCATTGCCGAATTACTTGATGAGTTGTCGCTGTATTTTGATGTGCGTTATCAGGGACCTATTGAAATTCTCACTATTCGCCATTTCAACGATGAAGTAATTGCCAAACAATTGGGCAGCCGCAAAGTGATTTTGCAGCAAAAAGACGACCAAACCGAAACACTTTATATGGTGATAGAAGGCAGCAGCGGGATACGCAAGTAAAAAAATATCCTAAAAACTACAAGATTTTAAATGTCTTGTAGTTTTTTTGTTTTATTGCCATATATTTTTTCAAAATCGCTGCGCAATATCTTGCAATCTATCCATTCGCCGTCCATCTCCATTTCAAAGGGCTGCCGCAGATAAAAGCGCAAAGCGGCTTCGTTCCAGTCCAGCACCTGCCACTTGACGATATTGGCTTGCACCTCCACGGCGTATAAAAACACTACATCTAATAATTGCTGCCCGATGCCGTGCCCGCGCCACGCTTCGCGCACCACCAAATCATCTAAAAACACCATTTTGCCGCGCCACGTGGAGTAGCCGATATAATAAAGAGCCATACCCACAATTTCGTCGGTATCGGTATTTTCGGCGAGGGTGAGTTCAAAACAAGGGCGGTCGCCAAAACCATCGTGTATAAAAGCCTCCAAAGAGTTGGTAACTTTTTCGGGAGCTTTTTCAAAAAGAGCCAATTCCCGAATCAAATTCAGGGCAGCAGCAGCATCGGCGGCGGTGGCAGAACGTATTTTTATCATAAAGTTTTGTGAAAATACTTGTTTTGTTTGTTGATGTAGCCGAAATTTACAATTTTTGTAATTGAGATAGTTATTTGCGGTGATAAATTTAATATTTTTATAATTTCTTGTACAAAAAAATTATTTATATACACTTTTTCAATCATTTTTAATTGTTATTTATTTCTCTATTTTTTTACGCTCATTATCCTCACACAACATGAACCAAAGAATTATTACTTTAGATGAGTTTATTATTCAACGCCAACAAGATTTTCCTTTTGCTTCCGGCGATTTATCGGCATTGCTGCGCGATATAGGGCTGGCTGCTAAAATTATCAATCGCGAAGTAAATAAAGCGGGTTTGGTGGATATTTTGGGTGTACACGGCACCCAAAATATATTTGGTGAGGAGGTGAAAAAATTAGACGTACTGGCGAATGATACCCTGATTGCGGCATTGCGAAACAGCGGGCATTGCTCAGGAGTAGCTTCGGAGGAATTAGATGATTTTATTTATTTTACAGACTCCCACTCCGATGATGCCGAATATGTAGTCTGTATGGATCCCTTAGACGGCTCTTCCAATATTGACGTAAATACAGCCATCGGTACTATTTTTTCCATCTATCGCCGCCTTACGCGCTCGCGCAATTGTGTGTTGGAAGACTTTTTGCAAAAAGGAGTTTATCAAGTAGCAGGCGGCTATATTATTTACGGATCTTCTACGATGATGGTGTATTCTACGGGCAGCGGCGTGAACGGTTTTACGTTAGACCCTTCTATCGGCGAATTTTGCCTGTCGCACCCCAATATCCGTATTCCGTCAAGGGGCAATATTTATTCGCTCAATCAAGGCTACGAGAGCAAATTTGAACAAGGGCTGAAAAATTATATAGCTTACTGTCAATCTTCGGATAAAGCCACCGACAAAAAACCATATAGCGGTCGTTATATCGGCTCAATGGTGGCAGATGTTCACCGCAATCTGATTAAAGGCGGTATTTTTATTTATCCGGCAATGAGCGACAGCCCCAAAGGGAAATTGCGTCTGTTGTACGAATGTAATCCGATGGCATTTATTGTTGAGCAGGCAGGCGGCAAAGCCACCGACGGAAAAAACCGTATATTGACGATGTCACCACAAAGTTTGCATCAAACCACCCCTGTTTTTATCGGCTCACGCGAAATGGTAGAAGACGCAGAGCGTTATTTGCAAGAGTTTTCTTCTTGAAGATTTATAAGTTACAAAAAATTTTATATGTCATATAGTGACAGTTATAAATATTCCTAAAAATTATTTTCTAAATAATTTTTAGGAATTGCTACTTTTCGCAGGATAAATAATAAGCACCTATATTTTTATTTTCCTCACTCAGTTTTATGATTATTGTATGAAAAAAATCTTTTACTTATTTTTATTATTGCTTCCGTCTATACCCGTATTGGCGCAATGTTCTCCCACTTCTTTGGGCAGTATTGGAGCTGGTGGTTACAATGCCAGCCGCACCACTTGCGGAAAAGGCGATGATTTTACAGATGTCAATACCGTTACCTGTGGCAGCACTTATTATTTAGATGGCGAAGATGAGTTGTTGAGTTTTACGGTAGCTACTACCGGCGCATATCAATTTACGATGACGGGTACTACCTCTTCGGATAATTGGTTAGGTATGAAACTATACGATGCTTGTCCACTTACCAGCGTTACTCCGAATGCCGCTTGTTTAGCCAATTCTACTTCCTCATCTTCATCCTCGACTACTTTTACGATTAGTTTGACAGCCGGAATTACTTATTACCTCATTACAGACACTTTTCCTTCGCCCAATTGTGCTAATTACACTTTAAATATAAGTACTGTGCCTACAGCGAGTTGTAGTCCTACTTCATTAGGTACTATCAGTGCGGCGGGTTATAATGCCAATCGCTCCACTTGCGGACAAGGGAATGATTTTACAGATGTCAATACTGTTACCTGTGGCAGCACTTCCTATTTGGGTGGTGAAGATGAATTGTTGAGTTTTATGGTAAGTACCACCAATACATATAAATTGACTATGACTGGTACCACCTCTTCGGATAATTGGTTAGGAATGAAATTATATAATGGTTGTCCTTTGTTGGCTGCTGCTGCTCCGGGTACTTGTTTAGGAGAGTCGTCTTCTTCAAGTACTAACGTTACTTATTTTTCGGTTACTTTAACGGCGGGTGTCACTTACTATTTAATTACAGATACTTATCCTTCACCCAATTGTGCCAATTATAATTTAACGATTGTATTAGCTCCGCCGCCGCCTGCTAATGATAATTGTGCGGGAGCCATTGCATTGCCAAGTATTCCGACCGATGCTACTTGTGCTTCTGCCACTTACAATACCACCGATGCTACCCAATCTCAAGCTGGTTGTGTGGGAACAGCCGATGATGATGTGTGGTTTAGTTTTGTAGCTCCGGCGGGCGGTGCGGTTGATATATCCCTAGCGAATACTTCAGGTAGTACCGACTGTGTTCACGAAGTATTTTCGGGTAGTTGTGCCGGACTGTCATCTGTCAGTTGCTCTGACCCCGAAAGCAACTCTATAACGGGATTGACGGCAGGGCTTACTTATTATATACGTATTTATACTTACAGCTCTGCCGTACTAACAGCAGGAACTTTGTGCGTAAAAACCCCGCCGCCTCCGCCTGTCAACGACGAATGTAGTGCCGCCACTTCCATAACAGTAGCACAGGGTACTTGCAGTTCGCCTACGGTAGGCTACAATAACGGCGCAACCACTTCCAGCCAAACAGCCCCCACTTGTGCCTCATTTAGTGGTGGTGATGTATGGTATTCTTTTGTTGTTCCGAGCAGCGGTAGTGTAATTGTAGAAACCAGTGCGGTAAGTGGAAGCAATGTAGGCGATACCGGATTAGAAGTGTATTCAGGCTCTTGCGGAAATTTGGCAGCTATAGAGTGTAATGATGACGGCGGCAGTGGTTTGTTTTCATTAGTGGCTGTTAGCGGACAAACGCCGGGCAGCACTCTTTATGCGCGCGTGTGGGAGTATGGCAATAATTCTTTCGGCGAATTTGGTATTTGTGCGTATGATACCACCACTACGGGCGGTGGCGGCTCCGGGAAACTGCCCACCCGATTATACTTTAATCAATACAGAAACCGATAGCATTGATTATGAAACCAATGGTGTTATTATCACTATTTCTGCTATTGAGTCTGGAGCGGTTATTGATTACGATTCCAATACTTATATTGATTTATTGCAGGGTTTTTGGGCAAAAGAAGGTTCTAATGTAGCGGCTTTTATTGATACTTGCGATGGCGGATATGGTGGTTTGATTGAACCTGCCGCCAAAACACAGGATTGGACAACAACGACTCTCGTTGCAAAAGCATTTAATATCGCTCCAAACCCGGCAAACAATATAGCTAATGTAGATTTTGCGGTGGAAAAAATGCTTTTGTACAGGTAGAACTTTACGATGTGCAGGGCAGAAAAATACAAACGCTTTTTCAGGATAGGGTAGAAGGCGGTATGCCGTATCAAGTGCAGGTAGAAGGCGACAACCTGCCCGACGGGCTGTATATCATTCGTTTAATATCTGATAATGATATGGTGCAAACGCGCAAACTGATGATACAACATTAAGATAGAAAAGGGCTGCAATAAACAACAAACAAAATGTTTTTATATTGTTTTTGCTGAATGTAAATAAAATAAAAAAGGCTGCTCCAAAGAGCAGCCTTTTTATAGATTTTGTGTATAGTATTTTAATGGTATTATTGCGGTGACGGCGGCGGCAAAGTCTTATCATCGCCTACGCGCTCCACTTGATACACGAAATATTTAGTATCACCCAAAAAACTGTAATGAAAAAACCGTTCTTTGTAATAAAGTTTTACGCGGTAGCCGTGGTCAATGGCAGCTTCTAAATCTTTGAGTACCTGATCTTCGCTGCCGGATACACTGAAATTCCACACGCCGGCATTGATGTCGTCGCCCTGCGAACCCGCCATACCGCCGGGTATTAAGCTGCCCTTCGTGTGTTTTAAATAAAATGCCTTTTTTACTCAATTTTACTACCGAGCCGCTGCGAAATCCATCGCTGAAACTCAACGATGTGCTGATATAAAAAGCACCGAACATCACCACTAAGAGCAATGCCAATATCAATAAACCCTTTCTCATGTGTTATTAATTTTTTGTTGGATTTTTTATTGTTACCCGCTTTATAAATAAAACAGAAAGCTAAATTAGTTCCTTTTGATGATGAAAATATAGTTTTCTTTATAAAAAAAGCAGATAAAGCCCGTTTCGCGCTTCATCTGCTTAGATATGTGTTGTTATATTAAAATTTTATTGCTGTGCAAAAACCGCCTGTACTTTTTCGGCAGCTTCTTTGAGCAATATCGCCGACTGCACTTTTAAGCCCGACTCATCAATGATTTTTTTGGCAATATCGGCATTAGTGCCTTGCAAACGCACAATAATCGGCACATTTACCGAGCCTAAAGCTTTGTAGGCTTCTACAATACCCTCAGCTACGCGGTCGCAGCGCACGATACCTCCGAAAATATTGACTAAAATTGCTTTTACGTTGGGATCTTTGAGGATAATGCGGAATGCCTGCTCTACGGTTTCGGCAGAGGCAGTGCCGCCTACATCTAAGAAATTTGCCGGCTCGCCGCCCGCTAATTTAATAATATCCATGGTTGCCATTGCCAAACCCGCACCATTGACCATACAACCCACATTGCCGTCGAGTTTTACATAATTGAGGCGATATTCGCTGGCTTCTACTTCGGTAGGGTCTTCTTCGTTGAGGTCGCGCATGGCGGCAATATCGGGGTGGCGGCGCAAAGCATTGCCGTCAATGCTCACCTTGGCATCTACGGCGATGACACGGTCGTCAGATGTTTTGAGCACAGGATTAATTTCTATCAAAGCGGCATCAATACCGATATAGGCATTGTACAGTTTTTGAACAAAATCTGCCATTTTATTACCCGCATCGCCGCTCAATCCCAAATTAAAAGCAATTTTGCGTGCTTCAAAAGGCTGCAAACCCACTTTGGGGTCAATAAATTCTTTGTGCAGCAAATGAGGTGTATTGTGGGCTACTTCTTCAATGTCCATACCACCTTCGGTAGAATACACGATGACATTGCGTCCAGAAGCGCGGTCTAACAAAATACTCATATAAAACTCCTTCGTTGGCGAAGCACCGGGCGCATATACATCTTCGGTAACGAGCACTTTGTGAACTACTTTTCCTTTGGCTCCGGTTTGTGGAGTTACTAAGGTAGCACCCAATATAGCGGTTGCTTTTTCGCGCACTTCGTCTAAATTTTTTGCTAATTTGATACCACCTGCTTTACCACGCCCGCCCGCATGAATTTGCGCTTTGATAACGTGCCATTGAGTGCCGGTTTGCGTGGTCAATTCTTGGGCAACACGCACCGCTTGTTCGGCAGTTTCGGCAACAATGCCTCGCTGTATGGGAATTTGAAAACGGGTAAGCAGTTCTTTTGCTTGATATTCGTGTATGTTCATTGAAAAAAGAGGTTGTTTTCTGATTTTGAGTTGCAAAGTTACGTTCTAACTGATTTATAAAGAAATAATGAGAAATAATTTTTTATATCTTTGCTTACTATGTCTAAAAATGTTTTATAAGAAATCAATAATTTGATGAACTTTTCAAATCTTTAACCTGAATTAATACATGGAAAAAAAAATAATATATTTTTCTGGACTGAATGGAATAAGAGCAATAGCTGCAATTTTTGTATTGATAGCACATACAATAGAATTTTTTCCTAAATTTGGCTTACAGGTAGATGGAAATTTACCAGGTGGATTGGCGGTTACTATTTTTTTTAGTTTAAGTGGTTTCTTAATTTCTTTTTTATTATTAAAGGAATACGACAAACAAGGATATATAGATATTAAGAAATTTTATTTAAGAAGAATATTGAGAATTTGGCCGCTATATTATCTTTGGTTGTTTTTAAGTATTATAGTGATATTCATTTGTCATTTAAAATTTGACGGCACAACTTTTTTGTTTTATCTGTTTTTTGGAGCAAATATACCTGTTATTCTACATAAGCAATTGCCTTTAATAGCGCATTATTGGTCTTTAGGCGTGGAGGAGCAATTTTATCTAATCTTACCATGGTTAATTCCACATATCAATAGAATAAAACGATTAATCTTTATATTCGTTATCTTTACTATACTTATTAAAATATATCTATCTTTGTTTTTTTATGATACTTTGCCATTTAGAATATTAGATATTGCTAGAGTGGATTGTATGGTAATAGGGGGAAGCATAGCTTATGCTTATTACAAAAATCACTCAATAATTAATATTATTAATAGTAGAGAAATTCAATTTATAAGTTGGGCGGTACTATTTTTTTTACTTAGTATAAAAATACTTACTCCATTTAAACTTAAAAGCATACTTATTCATCATGAAATTACAGCATTGCTAACAGCCTTCATAATAATTGGGCAAATAAAGAAAACAAATAAAATTTTTAACTTAGAAAATAAAATTTTTGACTATTTAGGTAAAATTTCCTACGGCATATATGTGATACATCCATTAATGCTATTTATTACTTCTAAATTACTTGTCAAACTTGTATTTAACAGACATGTATTACCAACAGGAATAAAATGTTTTTTATTTTCTATTATAGTTTTTCTTTTAACATTTCTATTTTCATCTTTTTCTTATCTGTATTTAGAAAAATATTTTCTAAAATTTAAGAATAAATACGTTGTAGTACAAAGTCAATCTACCATGTCGTAGATGTTGTTAGATTTAAAACAGGCAAAAACGCATATTTTTTATTCTAATTGATAGTATTTATTTTTATCAAACACCATGCTGGATCAAATCAACTTAGAAAATCTTTTATTTTTAGATATAGAAACCGTCACCGAAACGGACGAGCTCGGCGATATGTCGCTCGCCAAACAGCAGCTTTGGAAAGAGCGTACTGCACATTCATCTGCCGCCGCCGACATCAGTGCCGAACAACTTTTTGAGCAAGAAGCCTCGCTGCACGCCGAATTTGCAAAAGTGGTGTGCATTTCGGTGGGGCTGCTATTTCGCACTCCCAACAAAACGCTGGGCTTGCGCATCAAATCGTTCTGCGACCGCGATGAACAAAAACTATTGGAACAATTTTCAAAACTCCTCAACCAGCATTTCAACAACCCCAAAAAAGCAACCCTTTGCGGACACAATATCAAAGAATTTGACGTACCTTTTTTATGCCGCCGTTTGGTAATTCACAATATGTCTGTGCCACAACTGTTGGAGGCGGCTTTTTTAAAACCCTGGGAACTGCCATTTTTGGATACCATACATTTGTGGCGTTTTGGCACAGGTCGGCATTTTGTGTCGTTGCGGCTGCTGCGCGAGGTGTTGGAAATTCCACACAACGCCGCCCTGCCCGATGGCAGAGCCGTATCGCGGCTGTTTTGGCTGCAAAATGACCTGCAACAAATTCGGAGCGTGTGCGAACAAGATGTTGCCTCCGTAGCACAAATGGTGCTGCGCCTCAAAGGATTGCCCTATATTCAAGCCGCCGACATTGAAGCCGCCGCAGAATAAAATTGTGCTGGTATTTCTGTAAGATACACACGCATCTATGAACCACGTTACTCCTCGCTTACAACAATTGCTGTCGTTGCAAGCCGCTGCCCCGAACGATGCTTTTATCGCCTATGCCATAGCCGCCGAATACAGCAAATCGGGCGATACCGCCGCCGCCATTGTCGCTTTTGAAACCCTGCGCCGCCAACACCCCGCTTATGTGGGCTTGTATTATCATCTCGGCAAACTTTACCAACAGCAGGAAAATTACGAGCAAGCACGTTTTATATTCGAGGCGGGTATGCAAACTGCCCAAAGTATCGGCGACTCGCACGCTCTCCGCGAATTGCAAGCTGCTTATCGCAATCTTTTAGATGAAATGATGGAATAAAAAACAGCATATAATCATAAAAACTGACTTTTTGTCACTTTTTGTTCCTAAAACCTAATTATGGGCGATAAATATTGTAACTTTGTGCAGCGAAAAGGTATACTATTATTAATAGCTAAATATTTTGGGGTTTATTTGAAAACCACTACACACCCAATTAAATAATCCTTTTATTACGGATAATTGAATAATTATATAAAAAAATTCATTATTTTAAAAATATATGTTTGAATCTACGCACAACGGCACTGCTCATAATGTGCCTTTGCAAGAAGAAAGACAAGGCGAAGTGCTGGCAATGCCCTTGGTGGCGGCTGCCAACGGCAAGCGTTTTTATATAGAAAGCTACGGCTGCCAAATGAATTTCAGCGACAGCGAAATTGTGGCTTCGGTGCTATATGCCGATGGCTACGGCATCACCGACAACTACCAAAATGCCGATGTCATACTCCTCAATACCTGCTCTATCCGTGAAAAAGCCGAAGAGCGGGTGCGCCACCGCTTACAACAGTTGTCGGGCATCAAAAAACAAAACCCCAACGCCGTAGTCGGTTTGCTGGGTTGTATGGCAGAACGCCTCAAAAGCAAACTTATCGAAGAAGAACGCCTCGTTGATGTGGTGTGTGGACCCGATGCTTATCGCGATTTGCCGCGCCTCCTCGCCGAAGCCGAAGGCGGGCAGCGCGCCGTCAATGTATTGCTCTCGCGCGAAGAAACCTACGCCAACATTGCCCCCGTTCGCTTAGATGCCAACGGTGTCAGTGCTTTCATCTCCATTATGCGCGGCTGCGACAATATGTGCTCTTTTTGTGTAGTACCCTTCACGCGCGGACGTGAGCGCAGCCGCGACAGTTTCTCCATCGTTGCAGAGGCACAGGATTTATTCAACAGAGGCTACCGCGAAGTAACCCTGCTGGGGCAAAATGTGGACAGCTACAAATGGCAAAACCCCGAAAGTGGTGAACACATCAACTTTGCAAAACTGCTCGAAATGACCGCACAGGTAAATCCGCTGTTGCGGGTGCGTTTTTCTACCAGCCACCCCAAAGATATTACCAACGAAGTACTTGAAATAATGGCAAAACATGATAATATCTGCAAATATATCCACCTGCCTGTCCAAAGCGGCAACAGCCGTATTTTGGATTTGATGAACCGCACCTACGACCGCGAGTGGTATTTGGAGCGTGTGGCTGCCATTCGCCGCTATATGCCCGATTGCGGCATCAGTACCGATGTCATCAGCGGCTTTTGCAGCGAAACCGAAGCCGAGCATCAAGACACTTTGAGTTTAATGGAAATCGTGAAATACGATATGGCATATATGTTTGCCTATTCGGAGCGTCCGGGAACACTCGCCGCCCGCAAATATGCCGATGATGTGGACGAAGCCGTCAAAAAACGCCGACTTAATGAAGTCATTGCTTTACAAAATGCACATTCTTTTGAGCGTAACCAAGCCGATGTAGGAAAAATATATGAGGTGCTGGTTGAAAAAACATCTAAACGCTCTGATGAAGAAATGTGCGGGCGCAATTCGCAAAACAAAATGATTATTTTTCCGAAAGGCAATGCCGAAGCCGGACAATATGTGCAAGTGCGTGTCACCGACTGCACTTCTGCCAGTTTGCGCGGCGTATTGGTACAATAATATAGTAGTAGCGATTTTTATTTCCGTATCAGTTTTGGCAAATTTTTTAGTATTAATATAAAAAAAATACAGCACCACCCCAACTAACCAGACATGGCAGAGCAAGACCTTCAAAGTATCAAAGCGCGTTTTAATATTATCGGCAATTCGGAAAATTACCTGCGAGCCTTGCGCGTGGCGGTACAAGTAGCTCCTACCGACCTCACCGTGCTCATCAGTGGCGAAAGCGGCGTTGGAAAAGAAGTGTTTTCAAAAATTATCCACGAATTGAGTTTGCGCCGCCACAACAGTTTTATCGCCGTCAATTGCGGTGCTATCCCCGAAGGCACTATCGACAGCGAGCTGTTCGGTCACGAAAAAGGAGCTTTTACAGGAGCGGTGGATAATCGCAAAGGATATTTTGAAGTAGTAAATGGCGGCACTATTTTTTTAGATGAAATAGGCGAAATGCCACCCTCCACACAAGCACGTCTTTTGCGCGTACTCGAAACCGGCGAATACATACGGGTAGGCTCTTCCAAAACACAAAAAACAGATGTGCGTGTAGTGGCTGCCACCAATGTAAATTTATTGGAAGCCATAGCCAAAGGCAGGTTCCGCGAAGATTTGTACTACCGTCTCAATACAGTGCCTATTACAGTACCACCCCTGCGCGAACGCCGGGAAGATATTCCTTTGTTGTTTCGCAAATTCACGGTGGACTTTGCCGAGCGCAACCGTATGCAGCCCCTCCGCCTGAATGAAGATGCAAAAAACCGCTTGATTAATTATCGTTTTCCGGGCAATGTGCGCGAACTCAAAAATATCGCCGAGCAAATGACGGTACTTTCCAAAACGCGCGACATCACCGAAGAAGAAATATTGCAGTTTTTGCCTACACATCATTTTTCGCAACTGCCCGCTTTGGCGGTTGCCGGCGCACAGGAAACCACTTACAGCGAGCGCGAACTGATGTATAAATTATTGTTTGATATGCGCAAAGACATTAACGAACTCAAACAATTTATGTTTACATTGGCAGAGCGCGGCTATGTGCCTTCTGATATGGTGCAAGCTCATTTTGTGGAGCGCGGCGAAGCATACAGCAATGAACAAGTAATGCCTTATTCGGGGGCAGATAGTTTTAATACACCGATTATTTTGAGTGCTGCACAAGAAAGTGGTACACGCTTGCGCAATAATACCGCCTATACCGAAACTGCTTCGGCTGAAATTGTAGATGAGTCCTTATCCTTGATGGATAAAGAGCAGGAAATGATCATCAAGGCATTGAAAAAATACAACGGTAAGCGCAAATTAGCAGCCGAAGAATTGGGGATTTCCGAAAGAACGCTCTACCGTAAAATCAAAGAATACAAAATTGATGAATAGAAATTTCTTTTCAGCACCATAAAAAAATTAAAAAGAAATGAACGCTGCCACTTTTCATACTGCCCGCCAACATCTGATGCTGCAAGATGCGGTGATGGCTCGATTAATAGCCGACTATCCGATAGAAGTGCATTATGAAGAGGCGGGAGATATATACGAAACACTCTTAGATGCTATTATTTCGCAGCAGTTGTCGGTAAAAGCGGCAGCAGCGATTGTCAAAGAATTTAAGGCTTTGTTCGGTGGGTATTTTCCTGCTCCACATTTATTACTGCAACACGATACGGAATTTTTGCGAACAGCGGGCATTTCTAATCAAAAAGCCGGTTATTTGTTGAATATTGCCCATTTTTGGACAGATAATAATTTGCAAACTTTTGATTTTCAGCAATACAGCGATGATGAAGTGCTGCAACTGCTCACACAAATAAAAGGGGTAGGATGCTGGACGGTGGAGATGATTTTGATATTTGCCCTGTATCGCAACGATGTGTTTTCGGTAGGCGATTTGGGTATCCGCAAAGCGGTGGCGCGTCATTACGAAATTGCCGCACCCATCGAAAGCCGCGCTTTTGCCGCCGAAGCCGCCGCCCTCTCCGAAAGCTGGCGACCCTACCGCAGCTACGCCTGCCGCTATCTGTGGGCTTCTTTGGATAATAGCTGATATTGTGTCATTTCCGTGTTTTATTCCGCCAACTCCTTCGCTAATTGCACCCACTCCGCCACACTCAATTGCTCGGCGCGGCGTTGTTGCCAGGCGGGCAGCGTAGTGCGGTGCCAGCGGTCTTGATGACATTTCAGCGCATTGCCCAACATTTTTCGTCTTTGCCCGAAACCTGCCTTCACCACCGCCTTTAATTGCGGATACGCCACAGCATCTTCGTACAAATAATGCCGCTCCAAATGCAATACGCCCGACATCACTTTGGGCGGCGGTGCAAATACCTGCGGCGATACATCAAACAAATATTTTGCTTTGTAGTACGCCTGTGTCAGCACCGAAGTAATGCCATAATCGGGGTGTTTTTCACTGGCACAGATTCGCTTTGCCACTTCTTTCTGAAACATACCCACCAAATGCTGTACCTGTGCGCGGTGTTCCAATACTTTGAATACAATTTGTGTAGAGATATTGTAAGGAAAATTACCGATAACGCCAATTTTTTCAGGAAAAACAGCAGCAAAATCTACCACCAATACATCTTGATTAATGATTTGTGCGGCTTGCAAAGACGGAAACCTTTCCGACAATACCTCCGGCAGACGGCGGTCAATTTCAATGATATAAAAAGCCGGAATATCGTTGCGTTCCAAAAGAAACTGTGTGAGCACACCCTCGCCGGGACCGATTTCTACCACAGCTTGGCAGGCGGCGGCAGGCAAGGCTTGTACTATTTTGCGTGCAATATTGTTATCTTTCAGAAAATGCTGACCTAAACTTTTTTTTAAACGCAACATAAAAAAAGAAATAACGGTATATGTAAAATGATAAAAGAAAAGAACCTTGTAAAATGCAACAAAGTACATTTTACAAGGTTCTTTTTTGAAATATAAAAAAAGAAAAGATATATTATTTTTTCTTACCGACAGGAGTAGCTTCGCTACGCATACTGCGCGGAATTTCGATAGTAGCCAACGGTGTGCTGGGCGAATTGACGATTTCTACATTTTCTAATTTTAGGTCGCCTACTTTAATAGTTTTGCCCAAATCCAATTCCGTCAAATCCACCGAAATCTCAGGAATTAAATTTTCCAAAGTAGATTTTACTTTCAGCCTGCGTTGTTTGGTCACTAATTTACCACCCACACGCACACCTTTGGCAGTACCTATATAGCGCACCGGCAATTCCAAAGTAATTTTTTTACCTTCTTTCAACTCAAAAAAATCAACGTGCAACAAGGCATCGGAGACAGGGTGAAATTGAGTTTCTTTAATAATGGCGATGGATTCTTTGCCGTCCAAATTAATTTTTGCTGCGTGAAAATCAGGATTATAAATTAATTTGTGCAAATCGCTTTCTATCACGGTGAAATGATGATTTTTATCGCCACCGTACAATACACAAGGCACTAAACCCTCTTTACGGTTTTTTTTGGCAGCATTTTCGCCCAAAGTATTGCGCACCACACCTTGAATGTCTATCGTTCTCATTGTTGAATAAAATATTATTTTTTAAAATTTTTATTGATTGTTACCGTAAATTCTTACTTCCGGTACGGCTTCTGTATGCAAACCGATACTTTTGTAGTAAAATAAGTGCGCAAAGGTATTGTTTTTTTTGCAAAAATCAAAAATAAATACCTTTTTTAATACATTATTTTTACTCAAACTTTAAGTGATACTTGTAGAATGTAATAATTTTTCAAAGGACTATTGGCATACAAACTACAGAAACAGCAATGTAAAGCAGTAGTAGTCATTTATTTTTCTTAATAAAACCCTGTTATAAAACCAAAAATTATTATTTATCAATAAATAACAACACTACATCAAAAAAAGTGGTAACTTTATCCTCTTATATATGTAAAGATAAAAGCAACAAACAATTAAAGCAGTTTTTTGTTTTTTCTTAGAAAAATTTGTCTTGCTTGTCAGACATTACTTTTTTGTGCATTTTAATCGTATTTGTAGAAGCGGAGATGAAGCGAAAAAGTATGAAATAAGCGACCTGATATAGCCAAAAAGATACAGAGGTGGACAAGGGCTATATAAAAAAGAAGACAAGATTTTCGCTTGATGTGTTGAATATGAATAGAAACTGGGTGTTAAAAGAAACAGATGAAGAAGCTGTGAACTCATTGCACCAGGAACTAAAAATAAATAGTGTTTTATGCAAATTATTGGTCAATCGTGGTGTCTTAAACATCAATCAGGCTAAACGTTTTTTTCGTCCTTCGCTTGATGACTTGTATGATCCTTTCCTAATGAAAGATATGGACAAGGCAGTGAAGCGAATAGAAGACGCTTTGGTGAATGATGAAAAAATTTTAGTGTACGGAGATTATGATGTGGACGGAACCACGGCTGTCGCCTTGGTGTACAGCTTCTTCCATGAAATCTACCCGAAGGTATATCGGTATATTCCCGACCGCTACGAGGAAGGGTACGGTATATCTTTTAAAAGTATTGACTTTGCCAAACAGCAAGGTATTACACTCATTATTGCTTTGGATTGCGGTATTAAAGCAGAAGACAGGGTATTATATGCCAAAGAAAAAGGCATAGACTTTATTATCTGCGACCATCACCGTCCGGGTGCTTCCTTGCCCGAAGCCTGTGCGGTATTAGACCCCAAACGCGATGATTGTGAGTATCCTTACAAGGAGTTGAGCGGCTGCGGCATCGGTTTTAAACTGTTGCAAGCTTTCGCACTCTCCAATGAAGTGCCTTTCCATTATCTGGAGAAGTTTTTGGATTTGGTGGTGGTGAGCATCGCCGCCGATATTGTACCGATTACCGATGAAAATCGTGTATTGTCGTATTACGGACTCAGACGGCTCAATACAGAGGCGCGTCCCGGATTGAGAGCTTTGCTGGAAAGTTGCGGGCTTGCCAGTAGAGAATTGTCTATTTCGGATATTGTTTTTTCGCTCGGTCCTCGTATCAACGCCGCCGGCAGAATGGGCAGTGGCGTGCTGGCAGTAGAATTACTCATCGCCGACAGCGACTACGAAGCCCGTATCAAGGCGCAGGAATTAGAACAACTCAACGAAAAACGCCGTCAGATTGACAAAGAAATTACTGAAGCAGCCTTAGATATGCTGTACAGTGACCCCGACTCCCAACAGCGATACTCCACCGTACTGTATCACCCTGGCTGGCACAAAGGTGTAATTGGTATCGTGGCTTCGCGGCTGACCGAAACTTACTATCGCCCCACGATTATTTTAACCAACGACAACGGCAAAGTGGCAGGTTCGGCTCGTTCCGTAAAAGGTTTCGACATCTACAACGCGCTTACATCTTGCGAAGATTTGCTCATACAATATGGCGGTCACAAATATGCCGCCGGTATGACGATAGAAGAAGCCAATGTACCTGCTTTTATTCAGCGTTTTGAAGAAGTAGTGAATGAGCAAATTGCCGAGAAATTGCTCATGCCGGAAGTATTGATTGATGCCGAATTAGAAATAGACGAACTTAATCCGCAGTTTTACAAAATCCTCAATCAGTTCAACCCCTTTGGTCCCGGCAACCTCAATCCCGTATTCATCAGCCGCCATGTGCGCGATTCCGGCGTGTCGGCATTGGTAGGGCAGGAGCGTAGCCATATCAAATTGCAGGTAGTACAAAACGGCTCTGCACCCATGGAAGGCATTGGTTTTAATATGTCGGAAAAATTTGAAGTGGTAAAAGAAGGCATTTTTGATATTTGTTATCAGGTAGTAGAAAATGAATTCAGAGGTAATAAAAATCTACAGTTGATTGTGAAAGACCTGAAAATTCCGGATGAAGAATAACAGATATTTGAATTGTTTTTTTTAATAAAAAATAAAACAAAAATGGACGGGATAAAAGATCACGTCCATTTTTTTATCCTTTGTTTGCTATTAAAATATTGTGCCGTAAATATCTGTCAGGTTTATAAAAAGGCACTGTTTATTAGCAGAAAAGTTTTACCTTAGCTGTTCGTTTTATTTGAATATATGCAACTTTTAGACGGAAAACGCGTAGCCGATTATTTCAAGGCAAATATCAAAGAAGCTGTTGCAGCCCTGCCGCGTCCGCCGCATTTGGCGGCAATATGGGTGGGCAATGATGGCGGTAGTACTTCTTATATCAAAAACAAAATCGCCTCCTGCCAAGCGGTGGGCTTTGATTCTACCTTACTCCATTTTGACGACAGCATCAGCGAAGCGTTTTTGCTGGAGCAAGTACAACAACTCAACCAAGCCGCTGATATAGATGGTTTCATTGTGCAGTTGCCCCTGCCGCCGCATATCAATGCCGAGCGCGTCAATCTTGCAATTGCCCCCGCTAAGGACGTGGACGGTTTTCACCCCGTCAATGTAGGGCGTATGATGTTGGATATGCCCTGTTATCTGCCCGCTACTCCGCAAGGAATTATGGAAATGCTGAAATTTTATGATATACCGACCGCCGGAAAACATTGCGTGATTGTAGGGCGAAGCAATATCGTAGGAACTCCGATGAGTATTTTGATGTCGCGCAATAAAAATTTTGCCAATGCCACTGTTACTTTATGCCACAGTCGCACCCAAAATTTGACAGACTACACGCGAGCCGCCGATATTTTGATAGTAGCAATGGGCAAACCCGAATGGGTAGGAGCAGATATGATAAAAGAAGGAGCCGTAGTAATAGATGTAGGCAGCACCTACGTTCCGGCTTCCGATACCAAAAGCGGCGTGCGCCTCAAAGGCGATGTTAATTTTGAACAGGTAGCACAAAAAGCCGCATACCTTACGCCGGTACCCGGAGGTGTAGGACAAATGACAGTAGCAATGCTGCTACTCAACACCCTGCGCGCTGCCAAAGGCGAAGTTTATGATAAATAAATAAAATATTATAAACTCACCTGCCAACCCCCCAAAATCCTTTGATACAAAGTCAATAAAATAATTAGCCTATATTCTGCGCATTACGATAAAGTTTTCTATTTTTGTGCCCACACACTGAACGTAATTAGTCCGGATAATTTGATATTCCTTGTCCTTAGTGCGGCTCATAATGGCGAATATCCTTTACTTTTTGTTATTACTGATTTTTTACTTAGTCAACGAACCCCGTGTCAAAAAAAGCAACTTCAGAGAAAAACACCTCCGCATCTTTGGCATCACTCCGCCAGTTTTTTCAAGGAGAATTGTACGATGATACATTGATGCGTACCCTTTACGCTACTGATGCTTCGGTATATCGCGAAATGCCCTTTGCTGTGGCTTTTCCCAAAAACGACCACGATTTAAAACTCCTGATAACTTTTGCTTCCGAGCAAAGTATGGGGCTTATCCCGCGTACCGCTGGTACTTCTTTGGCGGGGCAGTGCGTAGGAAACGGAATAGTGGTAGATTTTTCAAAATATTTCACTCAAATTCTGGAATTGAACGAAGCAGAACGTTGGGTATGGGTGCAGCCGGGTGTGGTGCGCGACGAACTAAATTTGTTTCTGAAAGATAAAGGTTTGTTTTTTGCGCCGGATACTTCCACTTCCAATCGCTGCATGATTGGCGGTATGGTGGGCAATAATTCCTGCGGTTCTACATCTATTAAATACGGCTCTACCCGCGACCACCTCCTCGAAGCCAAAGCATTATTACGCGATGGCAGCGAAGCGCATTTTATGCCACTGAACAAAGCGCAACTCACCGAAAAATGCCACCTCAACAACAGCGAAGGAGCTATTTATCGCGCTATGAACGAAATATTGTGCGATGAAACCAATCAGAGTGAAATTATCAGTGAATTTCCCAACGAAAACGTAAGCCGCCGCAATACCGGATATGCCTTAGATGCGCTGCTGTTTTCGGAATGTTTTTCGGAAGATGATATACAACCTTTTAATGTATGCAAATTGCTCGCCGGCTCTGAAGGCACATTGGCACTCACTACCGCCGTCAAACTCAATTTAATGCCCCTGCCGCCACCGTACAAAGCCCTGTTGATAGGACATTTCAACAGCATTGACGAGTCGTTGCGTGCCACACAAATAGCAGTGCAATACTATCCAGAAGCCATAGAAATGATGGATAATATTGTGTTGGAATGTACCGAGTCGCATGTAGAGTTCAGCAAATACCGCTTTTTTATTGACGGCAAACCCAAAGCAATTATTTGTGTGGAATTTGCCGCGAAAAAACAAGAAGATTTACAAATTACACTGCAACAACTCAAGCAGACGTGGCAGGCACAGGGCTACGGTTACAGCTATCCGGTGGTAGAAGGAAAAGACATTGTCAAAGTATGGGCTTTGCGCAAAGCGGGTTTAGGGCTGCTGTCTAATGTGCCGGGCGATGCCAAACCTGTTGCTTTTGTAGAAGATACGGCTGTGGCAGTTCAGTATTTGCCCGAATATATTGCCGAATTTAATAAAATATTGGAAAAATACGGCAAACGAGCCGTACACTATGCGCATGCCGGTGCCGGTGAATTGCATTTGCGCCCGATTTTAAATCTCAAAGACCCCCAAGATGTCGTTTTGTTCCGTACCATAGCTGAAGAAACAGCACAATTGGTAAAAAAATATGAAGGCTCTAACAGTGGTGAACACGGCGATGGCAGGGTGCGCGGCGAGTTTTTACCGCTTTTGGTCGGCGAACACAACTACGATTTATTTCGGCAAGTGAAACACATCTGGGACCCGCAGGGCATTTTTAATCCGGGAAAAATTGTAGATACCCCTCCGATGGATACTTCGCTGCGCTACGAAGCCGGACAGATTACGAAACAATTTGATACCATCTATGATTTTTCGGAGGAAGGCGGCATTTTGCGAGCAATAGAAAAATGCAACGGCTCAGGAGATTGTCGTAAAAGCCACCTGATGGGCGGCACGATGTGTCCGAGCTATATGGCTACACACAACGAAAAAGACAGCACCCGCGCCCGCGCCAATATTTTGCGCGAATTGCTCACGCGCTCCAATGCCACCAACCCTTTTGACCACCCCGACATAGAAGCGGCAATGGATTTGTGCATTTCGTGCAAAGGCTGTGTATCGGAGTGCCCCTCCAATGTGGATATGGCAACGCTGAAATCGGAATTTTTGTATCAGAAAAACCGCCACCGCAAAGCATCGCTGCAAACAGATATATTCGGCAACTTCTCTAAATGGATGGAGCGTGCATCGTGGTTTCCGGGGCTTTCCAAAATGGCGATGAATATGTCGCTCACCAAAAAAATGGCGGGCGTGGCAGCACAACGCACCTTGCCCAAACCATATACCTACACCCTCGCAAAATGGTATCAGGGACATAAGCAGCAACTCGTGCCTGATTTTCCGCGTGCAACGGTATATTTGTTCAATGATGAATTTACCAATTATATAGATGTAGAAATCGGCATCAAAACCATTGAATTGTTGAGCCGCTTGCGCTATCGGGTAGAAATTCCCGAACACCGCAGCAGTGCCCGCACACAAATTTCAAAGGGACTTTTGGAAGAAGCCCGACAAATAGCACGCGACAATATAAAATTGCTCGGCAATAAAGTGAGCGACGAAAAACCGCTGATTGGTATAGAGCCTTCGGCAATTTTGGGTTTCAGAGATGAATACATCAAACTGGCAGCCCCTGAGCAGCGTGCCACCGCACAGCAGTTGGCGAAGCATACTTTGACGATAGAAGAATTTTTTGCCCGCGAAATAGAGCGCGGACATCTGACGGCTGCCGATTTTACGGAAGACCACAAAAAAGTACTTGTACATGGTCATTGTCATCAAAAAGCACTCTCTACCATAGATGCCACTGCCTGGATGCTTTCTTTGCCGCAACATTATGAAGTAGAAATAGTACCGAGCGGTTGTTGTGGAATGGCGGGTTCTTTTGGTTACGAGGAGGAGCATTTTGATATATCAATGAAAATAGGGGAATTGGTGCTGTTTCCGGCGGTGCGCAGCAGCAGCAACGATACCATCATTGTAGCGGCGGGCAATAGTTGTCGCCATCAAATAGCCGATGGCACGCAACGTCGCGCTTTGCATCCGGTGGAGGTACTGCACGCCGCTTTGCTGCGCAAGTAATGTTTTTTTACATTTTTTATGTAAAAAAATATAAAAGAATGAAATAATCCAAAAGATATAGGGATTGCGAATACTGATTTTTAGCACTATCACAACTTTTAACTTTTTTTGTCGTGAAATCAAAAAAACACCTGCTGTACGCTACACGCGCTTATACCTATCTCGCCGAAAAAATATTGCTTGTTGCCGACCATTATCAGGCGGGAAATATAGAGCACAAACAGTTTCCGGACGGCGAACATTATCTGCGAATTATTGATGATGTAAAAGGTAAAAATGTGGCATTGCTAGGCGGTACTATCTCTGATACCGATACGCTGGAACTCTATGATTTGGCTTTTGGATTGGTAAAACAAGGGGCTTTATCACTCACGCTCGTCATTCCCTATTTCGGATATTCTACGATGGAGCGCGCCGTACATGCAGGCGAAGTGGTGGTTGCCAAAAGTAGGGCTGTTTTGTTTTCTTCTTTGCCTACCGCTCCTTTAGGCAGCCGCATTTTGATGTTTGACCTGCACTCCGAAGGTATTCCCCATTATTTCGACAGCCAAATTCACACGGCGCATATCTATTGCAAACCCTTGGTGTATCAGGCAGTACACGAATTGAGCGGCGGACAAGAATATGTACTCGCAAGCACCGATGCGGGCAGAGCCAAATGGGTAGAGTCTTTAGCCAACGATTTGAGAGCAGAAGCGGCTTATATTATCAAAAAACGCATTTCCGGCGATAGTACCGCCGTATTGAGTGTAAATGCCAATGTACAAGGAAAACCCGTCATTATTTATGATGATATGATACGCACCGGCGGTTCATTACTCAAAGCCGCCGAAACTTATCTTTCAAAAGGGGCTACGCAAGTATCTGTGATTACCACACACGGAATTTTCGTAAATAATGCTTTAGAGCGTTTACAAAACAGCGGCTTGATACACGCTGTTTATTGCAGCGACTCTTATCCGCGTGCGCAAGCCTTACAAAACGGATTTTTAAAAGTTATCAGTATGGCGGGGTTGATAGCAGAGCACCTGTAAAAAATGGATATATTTGAACCAAAAATACTACAATTACCGACCGACATTTAGTGATAAAAAAACTATCCACATAGCGTCTAATAAAAGACACAGTTGTCTTTTTTTTTATTAAAAATCCCTTTATTTTAAAGGATTTTTGACACAAAATGTCTTAAAAAGTGGTTTATTTGGAACTAACAGAAGTATTTGTTTACTTTGGTATATAGGTTGTTGTTTTTATTACAACGATAACCGGAAATTATGTTACTTCATCAAATAAACGCTCGTGTTTTGTTAAGTGCTTTTGGAATGTCAGCACTTATTATTTTTGTACAGGCTTGTACGCCCGACCACGACCAAGACATCACGATTAGCCATAACGACCAAAAACTTATTCAGTTTGTAGAAACAGCAGCTAAAGGAAAAGGTCTTTCTTTTTTTATGTTGCCCGCAAGTGATGATTTCAGTGCTATTCCGCAAGACCCCCGCAACCCCATTACACCGGCGAAGGTAGCTTTGGGCAAGTTTTTATTTCACGAAACAGCCTTGGCGGTCAATCCAAAAAGTAATAAAGGATTGCTCACTTATTCGTGCGCCAGTTGCCACCACGCCAGAGCAGGTTTTCAGGCTTGTTTGCCGCAAGGCATCGGCGAAGGCGGTATTGGTTTTGGGCATACCGGAGAGGGGCGCATTAAAAATAATGAATACACCAACCAGGAAATAGACGTACAGCCCATTCGCACACCCTCGGCTCTCAATAGTGCCTTTCAAACCAATATATTGTGGAACGGACAATTTGGAGCAACAGGTGTTAATGTCGGTACGGAAGCCGCCTGGACGGTGGGTACACCAAAAGAAAAAAACAATTTGGGTTACGAAGGTATAGAAACTCAGGCTATTGCCGGATTAACGGTGCATCGCCTCAGAATAAATAATACTTTTATGATGGAAACACCCATTTATAAACAATTATTCAATGAGGCTTTTGCAGATTTGCCTGTTTCGGAGCGCATCAGCGATATAACGGCGGGTTTGGCGATAGCTGCTTATGAGCGCACCTTGCTCGCCAATCAGGCACCTTTTCAGCGTTGGTTGCGTGGTGATTATGCTGCTCTTACACCTGCCCAACGGCGCGGTGCTACATATTTTTTCGGCGAAGCCAATTGTGTAGCCTGCCACACCGGTGCAGCACTCAACGATATGCAGTTTTATGCTTTGGGTATGAATGATTTGGGCAACAACGGATATGGCAATGTATATAATACCAACGACAACCAACCTGAACACAAAGGACGCGGCGGATTTACCCGGAAGGGCGGAGGATATGTATAAATTTAAAGTGCCTCAACTTTATAACCTTAAAGACAGTCCTTTCTACGGACACGGTGCTTCTTTTTCCAAGATAATAGATGTCATTCGTTATAAAAACAATGCGGTTGCCGAAAACGAAAAAGTACCGAAATCACAATTATCGCCTAAATTTTATCCTTTGCACCTCAGCGAAGAAGCAATACAAGACATCAGCGATTTTATTGAAAATGCACTCTACGACCCCTATTTGAGCCGTTATGTGCCGGAGGATCTACCTTCCGATTTTTGTTTTCCTAACAATGACGTAGCCGCCCGTAAAGATTTGGGTTGCGAATAATCTTTAAAAATAGAAGAACTTATCAAAAATAAACACCCGTGAAATGCTCTGGTAAAAATTTATATGATAAATACATAAAAAACCGCCCTAAGTCTTTTATCTGGGCGGTTTTTTTATAAAAGAAAAAAGGAAACAACACCTGCATTATGCTGTATTGTTTCCTTTTGATGTTAAGAGTTGCGGGGACAGGACTCGAACCTGCGACCTCCGGGTTATGAGCCCGACGAGCTACCAACTGCTCTACCCCGCGATTTGGTGCTGCGAAGGTAAAAACATTTTTATTACTTTTGTAGGAAAATTAAAATTATTTATGAAAAAATATTCTTTGGAAGATTTTAAGGCTGCTTTTAAAGATACTGTTCCCGAAGAAAATCATTCGGAAGAAACCAACACTGCCACCGAACAAGATGCCTTGCCACCCAAACCGCAAACCATACATTTGTATATAGAGCGCAAGCACCGTGGCGGCAAAACCGTAACTTTGTTGCGTAATATTCAGGGCAGTGAGGCACAATTGGAACAGTTGAGCAAGTGGCTCAAAACACAATGTGGTGGCGGCGGTTCTCTGAAAGACGGCGAAATTTTATTGCAGGGCGAACACCGTGAAAAAGTGAAAAATTTATTGGAAAAACAAGGCTATAAAACCAAATTATGCTAAAAAAATAAAAATAAGGGAGTCTGGCGAAACTGCAATACAAGGCAATAGGGCAATTTTAAATCAAATAATATTTTATCATTAATGACAAAACGTTACCCTTTAATTCCCGATATGGTGCAAAATTATGCGGCTTATACAGCGCAGGATTTTGCGGTATGGAAATTACTTTTTGAAAGGCAGATGAAAATTTTGCCGCATTTGGCAGCCCCCGCTTATATAGAGGGCATAGCAGCCATTGGTTTTATGGCGGAGCAAATCCCGAATTTTGACGACATCAACCGCCGCTTGGAAGTTCTTACCGGCTGGCGGCTCAAATGCGTACCCGGTATTATTGAGGAGGCGGATTTTTTTCAGTTGCTCGCCAATCGTGAGTTTCCGGCTACTTCGTGGTTGCGCCGACTTGATGAGTTGGATTATTTACCGGAGCCGGATATGTTTCATGATGTGTTTGGGCATGTGCCTTTGCTCACCAAGCAGGTTTTTTGCGATTTTTATGAAAATATCGGTATTTTAGGCACTCAATATCTGCACAATCCGCAGGCTGTTGCCATGCTGGGGCGTTTGTATTGGTTTACGGTAGAGTTTGGACTGATGCTCGAAAAAGATGAAAAACGCATCTACGGGGCTTGCATTCTTTCTTCTCATAGCGAAACAAAATTTTCACTGAGCGAAGTGCCGCAGCATTTACCTTTTGATGCGGCGAAGATTTTAAACACTCCTTACGAAAACGACAAAATTCAGTCGGCGTATTTTGTTATTGATTCTTTTGAGGAGTTGTTTCATTCCTTGGCGGAGGTGCGGCAGGTGCTGGAGCAAAATTAAAAAAAAACGCCCCTTTGATAAATGATGTCAAAGGGGCGTTTTAGATAGGTCAAAATATTGCTTTATTTTTTTGTTTTTTTAGCGGGTTTGGCAGCAGGTGTTTCTTCCTTGCTTGCTGCCGCTTTTTTAGGAGCAGCGGCTTTTGCTTTCGGGGCAGTGGCACTTGCTTTGGGTGCTGCGGTTGCCTCTTTTTTTTCACCGATTATTTCCATTGCGATGGGCTGTTGCATAAATGACTGACGCACAAAAGTACCCCAAGTAAGATTGTTTGCACCGGCTTTATGTGCCAAAGCACGCTCAATGGTAAATTTAGCGGCGTGCTCTACCACCCACTCAAAGTTCTCTTCGCCTACGGAATGAATATCAGCATCGGGGGCAGGATTGCAAAAATCAATGGCATACGGAATACCATCGCGCACGGCAAATTCTACAGTATTAAAATCATAGCCCAATGCGTGGTTCAATGCCAGCACATATTTATGAATGGTGTCGATGAGTTTTTTCTCGCTGTTGAATTTATTATGTACATAGCGGAGATGATGCGGATTGCGCGGCTCGTATTCCATAATACGCACATATTTTCCGCCCAAGCAATAACAACGATAATACGACTCAAATTTAATTTCTTCTTGCAACATCATCACCAATTGTCCGGTTTCGCGGTGGGCTTGAAACAATTCTTCGGTGTTTTTTACCTGATACACACTTTTCCAGCCGCCGCCGGAATGTGGTTTCATATATGCCGGAAAGCCGATATGTTCAAATATTCTGCCCCAGCTCATCGGAAACGCCAAATTGCGGAAAGATGTTTCTTTGGTATTGTCAGGACGCTCGTGCGAAGGCAACAGCACCGTTTTGGGTACAGGTACGCCAATAGAAACCGCCAAAGCGTTGTTGAAGAATTTTTCATCGGCACTCCACCAAAACGGGTTGTTCACAACGGCAGTACCGGTGATGGCGGCGTTTTTGAGAAAAGCACGGTAAAAAGGTACATCTTGCGAAATACGATCCACAATAACGGCGTAATCGCTGGCTTTACCCTGCTCTACAATATCCACTTTTACGGGTTCGGCGACAATGCCGCTGATTTTTTTGCTATTGATACGCTCTACAAAGGCGGCAGGAAAGGTATTTTCCATACCGTGTAAAATGCCTATTTTTTTCATGCTTTTATTGATTGAATTATTTGTTTTAAAAAATATGTATTTATAAAAATATATGATTTTGAAAAAATTATTTAGTCATTAAAGACAGATAATGTGGAAACATTTCACGCCACGCGGGCCAATCGTGTACTTGTCCGGGGCGCACATCTAACCAGTTGCCGATATTTTTTTGAGTGAGCAAATTGGACATTTTCTGGTTGGCATCTAAACAAAAATCGTGTTCACCCACGCCCAAAAACACAAACAACTCGCGGAAGTGATCGTCCCAGCAATGCGGCATAAAGTCGGTGGGGTTGTTGAAATAAACATTTTCGTCGTAGTAGCCGTTGAGGTGCGAGCGAATATCAAAAGCAGCACCCATATTGAGGATATAGCGCACTTTGTCGGGGTGGCGGAAGCCGAAATTGGTGGCGTGATAGCCCCCAAAACTGCAACCGGCAGTAGCTACTTTGGAATGTCCGGTTTCTGCCAAGCAGCGCGGCACAAGTTCTTCGTAAATCATACGGTCGTACCACATGTGGTTTTTTACGCGCTCGGCGGGGTGAATTTTTTTGTTGTACCAACTGTACTTGTCCACTGCACCCACGCTGTAAATTTTCACCAAGCCATTTTGTACAAACCACCACGCGCTGCCTATAAGTCCAAAATCCTTATTCTGCTGCACCGACCCCATCGAAGTAGGAAATGCAATGACTGGTAAACCCCGATCGCCGAAAACCAAGCAATCTATTTCGCCGCTCAAGTTGGGCGAATGCCATTTAATGTATTGTTCTTTCATTTCTTATCTTTGCAAGCTCTTTTTTTATAAAAAATATTTTTATTGAAAAATTTAAAAAAAATAACGATTAAACGATATGCTGAAATAGGCTCATTGTATCCGCAGTGTACAACATCGCTGCTTATTATTTTATTCCGAAGCAGTAAATGATGCAAGTATTTTGCTGCAGAAATCGCTGTAAAACAATACGAGCGGCGGCTTGCATACAAAATCTGAAAGAGCAATTTTTTACGCGTAATAAAAAAACGCCACAAAATTACAATAAAATTAATTGAATATAAAATATACTTATTCCCATGTTTGAAGGTTGGATAGCGTTTTTATTGAGGCGAAAAAAGTCAGTAAACATCAATGCTTCTCCTGATTTTTCAGATAGCTACGCGCCGCCTTTGCGACAACATTATCGCTCGCATTTTTTGCAACGCACTATTTATATAGATATTTTTTCGCCGACTGCGGCAGCCACACCGACTCAGGATAAATTTCCTTTTTTAGTACTCAATGACGGTCAAGATGCAGAGGCGTTGCGCTTGCGTCCAGCTCTTAACGATTTGGCGCATCAATACGGTGTTGCTCCCGTGGTTTTTGCGCTGCATACCAACGAACGCCGCCTGCAAGAATACGGCACTGCCCATACCGCCGACTACAAAGGGCGGGGTGCATTGGCAGCAGCCTATACGCAATGTGTGGTGCGGGAGCTTTTGCCCTGGCTGCGCCGACATTATCATTTGGAGGAAAGGGGGGTGATAGCGGGCTGTTCTCTGGGCGGTTTGTCTGCTTTTGATATAGGTTGGCATTGTGCAGATGTATTTAAAAAAGTGGGTGTATTTTCGGGGTCTTTCTGGTGGAATGATAGTGCAAAGCACGAAGAAAGTGAGCGCATCGTTCCGAAACGGATAGCGCAGACAAGTCACAAACCCGCTTTGAAATTTTGGTTGCAGGCAGGTACGAATGACGAAACAGACGACCGCAACAACAATGGTATCATTGATGCCATTGACGACACCTTAGATGTGATAGTGGCACTGGCTCAAAAAGGTTTTCGTCCGTATGATGAGGTGGTATATGTAGAGGTTGAAAACGGAAAGCACGATACAGCAACTTGGGCGGCGGTGCTGCCCGATTTTTTGAAGTGGGCTTTTGTAGAAAAATAAAACTGCTACGCCGACCATTTCAAAAAAGTGGCGATAATGAGTAGGTGTTTTTTTAGTAAAAAAAATTACGATAATTCCAAGCCCCAGCGTTGTACCATGCTTTGCAAATAGGGGTTTTTATTCGCCATGTCTGCAAATTTTTCGCGTGGTGTATAGGGGATTTTGTTTTCTTCCTCTTCTTTTTTCACAATTTCTACCGTCAATTCCAAATGTTGTATATCTGCCTTTTCGCGTAGCATTTCTATAAAATTTCTGCCCTCATTGCGCAGGTCTGCCTGCCGCAAGGCACTTTCTACATTTATTTTTATCTGTCCTTTTTCTAAAAGGGGTTCGCATTGCAACCACAGTTGGCGGCTGCGCTCCGAAGTAATGCTGTTGCCGAAATCTTTCCAGTAATTTTCTAAATGCTCCTGTGTCAGTGTAATACGATTATTTCGGTAAGAGGCGGGTTGTGCTTCTTTAACTACATCAATATTTAAGCTCACCGTAGCCATATTTTCGGTTTTTTTATCAGCTACTTTTTTCATATAGCCTGATGTCGGCGGCGGTGCGGCAGTGGCGATAGCGGGTGCGGCGGGCGGCGGTGTTGGTTCGCTTACTATGGCGGTGGGCGCAGCAACAGGCGGCGGCGGTGCAATAGCGGTGACGGTGGGCGGTGGCGGCAGTTCAGTTTTTTTTTCGGCGGTGGCGGCAGTCGTTGCGGGGTTTGCAGGAGCAAGGGCAGCAGGCATTGTTTTAGCCGTTTGCAGCAAAGTGCCGATATGCGCCATTTTCCACAAAGCCAACTCAATCTGCAAGCGTTTGTTTTGTGCATTTTTGTAGTTCAAACTGCACTCATTGGCGATATTTAAACCATTGAGCAAAAAAGCCCGCGACAAAACGGCGGCTTGCTCGGCGTAGCGGTTTTTGAGATGATTGGAACTTTCCAACAGGGGCAGCAATTGCGGTTCTTTTGCCATCAGCAAATTGCGGATATGTTGCGCCAGCCCGATAATAAAATCTTCGCCTTCAAAGCCTTTGCGCAAGATGCTATCCAATATCATAACGGCTTGCGGCAACTGGTCGCGGCTGAGTGCCTCCAGCACACGGAAAAATAATCGTAATCTAAAATATTGAGGTTGTGCAGAACAGCTTCGTATTCCAATTTTCCATCGCCAAAGCTCACCAAGCGGTCGAATAAGGAGAGTGCATCGCGCAAGCCGCCGTCTGCTTTTTCGGCAATCAGGTGAAGTGCTTGCTCATCGGCGGCGATATTTTCTTCGCTGCATATAGTGTGCAGGCGGTTCATTATTTCCTGAATACCGATACGCGCAAAATCAAAAACCTGACAGCGCGAAATAATCGTGGGCAGGATTTTGTTTTTTTCGGTGGTGGCTAAAATAAAAATGGCATAAGAAGGCGGTTCTTCGAGGGTTTTGAGAAAAGCATTGAAAGCCGTAGCCGACAGCATGTGTACTTCGTCAATGATATACACTTTGTATTTGCCGCTTTGGGGCGCAAAGCGCACCTGCTCCGTGAGGCTGCGAATATCCTCCACGCTGTTGTTGGAGGCGGCATCTAACTCAAAAATATTAAACGACTGCGACTGCCGGAATGCCACACACGAAGGGCAGGTATCGCAGGCTTCGTAGTCGGCGGTGCGATTTTCGCAATTAACGGTTTTGGCTAAAATACGGGCACAGGTGGTTTTGCCCACGCCGCGCGGTCCGTTGAACAAAAACGACTGTGCGAGTTTGTTGTTTTTGATGGCGTTTTTGAGGGTGGTGCTGATATGCTCTTGCCCTGCCACTTCGCTGAAACGGGTGGGGCGGTATTTTCGTGCCGAAACAATATATTGGCTCATACGCTGGCTGTTGCTCTAAGATTTCTTGTTGAAACAGAATAAGGCGGCGGTTTCGGAAAGAGCCGCCCGCAATAATACGCCTGCAAGATAAGACAATTCAGCCAAAGCCGCTTGATTTGCAAATAAGAACCGCAAAAATAATCTACAAAAATCCCGCAAACGGGGGAATAAAGTTGATGTCACCCTGAAGGATTTTTGTTCAAAGTAATCTTTTGTTTTCTACAAAATTGTTCAGCCCTGACGGGCTTTTTTTAACGCTTGAAATATTTATTATCTCACTATCAAAATTTTTGTTTGAGCTTCCACCGCCTTTTCGCTGTTGAGTGTACACAGATACAAACCCGCCGGCAGTTGGGCAATTTCAAAAGTGCTGATGCTTTCGCTGTCTTGTGCTTCTAATTGCTGCATTTTCAACAAAATACCCTGTGCGTTGAATATTTGAATCCAAAGCGGCTCTTCGTGTGCGGGCAGCCATATATGGAGGCGGTCGTTTGCCGGATTCGGGAAGGCTTTGAACGATAAATCGGCGGTGGGCGCATTGTTTTGTGTTTTTGCATTTGCCATTGGCGGCATAGGTGCGGCAGTAGGCACACAACCCACAATCATCGCCGTAAAATCACAAGATTCTTTTGCCCAAAAACCCGCTTGCAGCGACACATAATTGCCGGCAGTATAGGTGATAAGCGCAGCGTTTTCTACCGTATTATCTGCTTCTATATAATCAGCCGCCTGATAGAGCATTACAGTTCCTGCATCAAAAGTGTTGTTGATGATATAAAAAGGGGCGCAATTTTGTACGCTGTCGCAAAGGTCGCCGCTACCGTCATTGTCGGTATCCTGTTGGTCGGCATTGGCAATGGAGGGACAATTATCTGTATCATCGCATATACCGTCATTATCACTATCGCTGCCCAATACTACATTAATGGTGGCAGCAGTGCTGTCGCTGCCGCCTGCATTATACACTTTGAGCGTAATAGTATAAGTTCCTGCCGCCGTAAAAACAATACCTTGCGGGTTTTGGTCGTAAGAAACGGAGGGCGTGGCACCTTCAAAAGTCCAACGCCACGCAAAAGGTGCGTTGCTGCTGTTGTCGGTAAAATTGAAAGTAGCTGCTCCGCAAGTGCTGTTTACCGGAGTTGCCGTAAAATTTGCCATTGGTTGGGGGGTAAAAAATTCGGCACTGTTGCAAAAGATAGTATTGCGCAGGGCACTGTTGGTAATGGTTTCCAGAGGAAAGCCCACATTCACCACCTTAAAAGTTCCTGCATACTGCACTGCCGCCCCATCTGCCGTGCCGCCGCTATAATTTATCGCCGCCACAGAGCCGCCTGTAGTACCCAAGCGGTCGGGATATTCCACTAAATAATAATCGGAATAATCATCATCAAATGCGCCGCTTGTACCCGAAAAAATACCACTCGCCGTACCCGAAAACTGGTAAGTATTGGCATCATCGCCTACATAAGTGGCTTTTAAATAATTGTTGTAAAAAGCCACATCAGCATTGGGCGAAGCCGCCCGCCCTATATCCCAGCCGATTTCAGCACCCGAAATCAATAAATTGCCGCCATTGTTGAGGTAGGTGGTCAAAGCGGCTTTTTCGGCGGTATTGAGGGTATAATCCACCGTAGATTCTTCGCCGCAAATCCAGTCCACGCCTTCGTAATTATTGAGATTAACTAATCCATTGGCGATATTTTCATTGGCAGTGCCGTTAAAAGTCAAATCGCAAGCCGCCATAGAAGCGGCGTGTTCGCTCACATAATCGTAGCTGTTCATACGCTCCAGAAATAAGCGGTTGAGCAACCCCAAAGGAGCAGCCGTAGGTTTGGTTTCATTGACCTTTACGGCTGCCGATTTATCCAAACGGTCAAAACCATCTACTATTAAATAAGGTACTTGTGTAATGCCGTTGTCGGGAGTGCGTGCCGCTACCACAGCAGTAGTAAAAGATTCGCCACCGCCATTGACGGCACTTACTTTGAAATAATAAGTAGTGGCGGGATTGAGACTGCTAAAGGTATAAGAAGTGCTATTTCCCAACAAAATACCATCGTTGAAAGCCTTACCGTGTGTGCCGATATAAACTTTGTAGGCGGTGGCGGCATCGCCGTAAATACCCCCCGACACCGGAGCCGCCCAGTTGAGTGTAATGCCGCCACTTCCGTTGTTTTCGGCACGCAAATCGTTGGGCGGTTCGGGTAATAAAATGGCGGTAGTGCCGTTGGCGTTGGCAAAATATTTGGCAATACCCTGATACACCGCCCGCGCCGCTAAATTGCGGAATTTCGGGGTCAATAAAGCACCCGCATCATAAGAATTATCATGAAAGCCCACTTCTATCAGGCAACCGGGCATGGTGGTCAGTTCACGCAGTTCGCCAAAATCCGCCGACTTTTTACCTCTGTTCACCCAGGCAGCATCATATCCTCCCTGAATATCGCCGACTAATTCATCGTGAATAAAATTGCGCAGTTCTAAACTTCCTGCGGTTGCTGCGCCATTGTACATATAAGTTTCAGTACCTGTGCCACTGCAACAAGCGTTGGTATGCCACGATACATAGCAGGCATTATTTTGTTCGGTGGCTGTACCTTTTGCTAATTCCCATTCGGAATAAAAAGGGCGAATGGTGACATCGCCGTTGCAAGTGCCGTAGCCCTGATAAGGAGCATAGTAGCGGGCGGCTTCTTCAAAGCGCGGCTCGCTATTGGTAGTGCCGTAGGTGCAGTCGCTCACCGAACTGGTGCCGCCGCCCAAGCGCACGGCATCGGCAATAACGGCTTGATTGCTTTCGGCAGATTCGTTGCTGAGGATAATTTTTGCATTGCTGCCCGCATCAAAATAAAATTCGCCCAAATATACCCAAGTATTGCCGTGTACTTCCTGATTGAGGTGCACCACGCTGCTGCCTCCGGCGTGCTGAACGATGTATTTGGTGTCGGTGGCGCGGTTAGCACCGTTGAGGTAATACACCGATACCCAATAATAACCCGCTTTGGGAACAGTGGGCGTATAAATGGCGGTGGCGGTTTCGGTGCTGTCGGTATAAACATAGCGGTAGGAACTTCCGTTGTAGCCGGCAGAGGCACTGGTTGTCCAAGTGCCGGTTTCGGTGTAGGCGGGCGCACCGGCATCGTTATTGACGATAATTTCGCTGCTGTTGAAATCGCGTTCGCGCACCGACCACACCGAAGCACCCGCATTGTGCAGGTATTTCATCAAATAATAATGTACTGCCTCTACACTGCCGAAATCCTCCACCAATCCGAAGCCCGCCGAATTGTCGCGCTGCGTGCTGAAATATCCGAGAGAAGTATAGTACAACCAACCGTGTCCGGGACTGAGCCACACTGTTTTTCCGCTTAAAAAGCCGTTGGGCTGTGCTTGTCCGTTATGCGGATTACCATAATTTTTTTGCAGATAAGTATTGCCTTCTGTAGCCGGAAAAGGGTCTTTATTAGGTGGCGTGATATAATGGTCTTTTTCTTGGTGCGGCAACAGAGCCGAAAGCGGCTGCAATACTCCCGCCTCATCGCGATATACCCACTGCACCTGATAAATACCCTCGCTGTGGAGGCTGCCCAGCGTATGCTCCAAGAGTTCGTCATAAGCCACATCGTCAAAATACAGCAAACTCGCGGGGGCGAGTTCCACTTCTATCATCAACTGCTCACCGGTGCGGTGGAGTTGTTGCAGTTGCAAATCCAATTGCAGTTCTTCTTTGGCTGCTTGCAAAATATCGGCTACGGCAAAGGGCAGGGTTTCGGTTTCGCTTACTTGTTGCGCCGATAAATATTGAGCCACTGCCATAAGCACTATTATGCAGCTTATGTAACAATAACGAAACAGATAATTCATTTTTTTAAGAATTTTGGAAAATTATATAAA
Source organism: Sphingobacteriales bacterium (assembly GCA_016711285.1). NCBI lineage: Bacteria > Pseudomonadati > Bacteroidota > Sphingobacteriia > Sphingobacteriales > Sphingobacteriales bacterium. The sequence goes on along the minus strand of JADJTG010000017.1, from coordinate 38,456 downwards.
TATCTTGCGGAATAAAATTACAAAAAGATAGCTTAATATTCTTTTAAAAAATCATATTGTATCTCACTTTTTTATTCACAAATCTTTGTGCTTTGATTATTAGTTTTTTTTATATTAAATATTTATTAAATGGTTGCTCTTTTGTGCCGCACCTATCAAACATCTGAACCTTGATTTGTTGGATTCAATGATTTTTGGGATTTTTTAGAGTGCATCGGCTTCGGTCATAACTTTGACAAAGTTCGAACTTTGTCAAAGTTGAGATAAAAAAACCTCCCTCCTGTGAAATAGAAGGATTGAGGGAGGTAAAATTGCTGCACCTAAAGAACTGCTACCCTCGGCGGGATATATATCGTGGTTCACCTAAAGAACTGCTACCCTCGGCGGGATAGGTATCGTGGTTCACCTAAAGAAATGCTACCCTCGGCGGGCGCGGATCGTCGTTCACCTAAAGAAATGCTACCCTCGGCGGGATAGGTATCGTGGTTCACCTAAAGAAATGCTACCCTCGGCGGGATAGGTATCGTGGTTCACCTAAAGCAATGCTACCCTCGGCGGGATAGGTATCGTGGTTCACCTAAAGAATTGCTACCCTCGGCAGGATAGGTATCGTGGTTCACCTAAAGAAATGCTACCCTCGGCGGGATAGGTATCGTGGTTCACCTAAAGAACTGCTACCCTCGGCGGGATAAGTATCGTGGTTCACCTAAAGAACTGCTACCCTCGGCGGGATAAGTATCGTGGTTCACCTAAAGAACTGCTACCCTCGGCGGGCTTGTATCGTGGTTCACCTAAAAATTGTCTGAACCTTGATTTTTATGATTAAATGATTAACAGGTTTTTTTTAAAGTGCCTCGGGTTCGTTATCGGCTTCGGTCACAACTTTGTCAAAGTTTATTTTACAGACTCCAATGCAGTCGTGCAATACGGCGATGTTAGTAACTTCTCTGCTTTTCTAATAGCCTCAAAGAAAACCCCTTACACCTTGATTTCTATTGCTGCTTATTCGGGTGCGAAAATATATCTTCCAAAAAAGTGTTTTCAACCAAATGAGGTAGCGTCACCTGCAACTGCGGATTTTTTTTCATAGCACGCTCTATCGCAAAACGCGCCCCCGCATTGCGTGCCCACGAACGGCGTGCAATGCCATTGTTTACGTCCCAATACAACATATTCTGTAATCGCCGTGTTGCCGCTTCGCTGCCATCGAGTACCATACCGAAGCCGCCATTGATAACATTGCCCCAGCCCACACCGCCGCCATTGTGAATACTCACCCAAGTTGCCCCTCTGAACGCATCGCCAATTACATTATGGATAGCCATATCCGCCGTAAATTGCGAACCATCGTAAATATTACTCGTTTCGCGGTAGGGCGAGTCTGTACCCGACACATCGTGGTGGTCGCGCCCCAACACGATAGGTGCTGAAATTTCGCCTTTGGCAATTGCATCATTAAATGCCTGCGCAATACGGCGGCGACCTTCGTCATCGGCATATAAAATGCGTGCCTGCGAACCCGCCACCAAGCGGTTGGCTTCGGCTTGCTCTATCCACAGCAGATTATCCTGTAATTGCTGGCGAATATCGGGCGGAGCTTCTTGCAGCAATTGGCGCAATACCTGTGCTGCAATGTGGTCGCTGCGCCGCAAGTCGGCGGCATCGTTGGAGCAACACACCCACCTGAAAGGACCAAAGCCATAATCAAAACACAAAGGTCCCATAATATCCTGCACATACGAAGGATATTTAAAAGCACCATCAGGCGTATCAATATCAGCACCTGCATCGTGTGCCTGCTTCAAAAAAGCATTTCCATAATCAAAAAAATACATGCCTCGCGCACTCACGGCATTAATCAGCTCCACATGGCGGCACAAAGTTGCCTGCACTGCTGCTTTGAATGACTGCGGCTGCTCGGCAATCATCGCTTGTGCTGTTTCAAAAGGCATACCCGCCGGATAATAGCCGCCCGACCAAGGATTGTGCAAAGAGGTTTGGTCGCTGCCCAAATCGGGGGTGATATTTTCATCGTATAATTTTTGCCACAAATCCACAATATTTCCCTGATAAATCAAAGCAACAGCTTCGCCCGTTTGGAGGGCAGCCCGCAAGCGCGGAATGAGCAATTCCAAATCGCTGAACACATTGGCAACTTGTACATAACCGTCGTTGCAGCGTTGTTGAATAGCTTTGGGATTGATTTCTGCAATCAGCCCTACGCAACCTGTAATCACCGCCGCCTTTGCCTGTGCGCCCGACATACCGCCCAAGCCGGAGGTTACAAATAATTTGCCGCTCAAAGAAGTAAAAGCAGGGGTGTGGTCGCCACCGTTTCGGCGTTGTTCCAACAGGCGTGCCGCATTGAGTACCGTGAGGGTAGTGCCGTGCACAATTCCCTGCGGACCTATATACATAAACGAGCCAGCAGTCATTTGTCCGTATTGTGTTACACCGAGAGCATTAAAATAATTCCAGTCTTGGTCTTTACTGAAATTCGGAATCATCATACCATTGCTCACCACCACGCGCGGTGCTTCGGGGTGCGAAGGAAACAAACCGAGTGGGTGTCCTGAATACAGCACCAAGGTTTGGTCGTCTGTCATGGTAGCGAGGTATTGCATCGTGAGGAGGTATTGCGCCCAGTTTTGAAACACCGCACCATTGCCGCCGTAAGTGATGAGTTCGTGGGGGTGCTGCGCCACAGCATCGCTGAGATTATTGGAGAGCATGAGCATAATGGCGGCGGCTTGTTTGGAGCGATGCGGAAATTCGTCGATATGCCGCGCCTGAATGGCGTAGGTGGGGCGAAAACGGTACATATAAATACGTCCGTATTGCTCTAATTCCTGCAAAAATTCGGGTGCGAGCGTGGCGTGGTGCGCCGCCGAAAAATAGCGCAAAGCGTTGGCGAGTGCCAGTTTTTTATCTTTGAGCGTAAGGGCAGAAACATCGCGCTTGGGCGCGTGGTTGATGCGCGGGTCGTAGGGTGGGAGCGGAGGCAGTTCTTGGGGAATACCCTGCAAAACAGCCTGCTGAAAGGTAGAATGTGTTGTCATAAGATGCAAGCAAAAATCGCTTAAAAGATAAGCCGATAATTTTGAATTTTACGAGATAATCGCCTTTTGCGCTTGCTTTGCTGCATAAAATGTTAATTTTGCTTTCCAACTCAATTATACCAAAGAGATAAGAGATGCTACATATTGTTCCTACCCCTGTCGGAAATCTGGCAGATATTACGCTGCGTGCCTTGGATACGCTGCGCCGCGCCGATTTAATACTTGCCGAAGATACGCGCACCACTGCCAAATTATTGCAACATTATCAAATTGCAGTGCCTACGGCTTCTTTTCATGCCCACAACGAACATGCGGCTTTGGCAAAATATATAGAGCAACTCAAAAGCGGCAAACACATTGCGTTGGTGAGCGATGCCGGTACGCCTGCCATCTCCGACCCGGGATTTTTGTTGGTGCGTGCCGCCGTGCAAGCGGATATAGCAGTAGAGTGCCTGCCCGGGGCTACCGCTTTTGTGCCTGCATTAGTGGCTTCGGCTTTGCCCTGCGACCGCTTCATTTTTGAAGGTTTTTTGCCACATAAAAAAGGGCGCAAAAGTCGTTGGCTGCAACTCAAGGAGGAAGAGCGCACGTTGGTGTTTTACGAGTCGCCTTTTCGTTTGACGCATTTGTTGGAGGAGGTGACGATTTTTTGTGGCGACGAACGCCCCGTGGCGGTGGCACGAGAATTGAGCAAACTGCACGAAGAAATTAAGCGGGGTACTGCCGCCGAAGTGTTGGAATATTTCAGGCAAAAAGGCGTGAAAGGCGAAATAGTGGTGGTAGTGGGCGGAAAAAGCAGCGAAGCGTGAGGGAAAACAGTTTAAATTTAGGTAGATGGACATACAGTTATCAAATGAATTTTAACCTCGCAGTTAAATGATAATGCACAATTTATTTTAATTGTTGTTATTGTTTTGACTTATTTTTAGGCTTGGTGGTCTTCCATTGCAACGGTAAAACTATTAAAGAAAAATGCAAATGCAGTAACCTGTAAACAATTGTAATTGGAATTCTATATATTTTTCGTTAAATTCTTTGTAAGTGGAATGATGACAAATACAACTCTATAATTTATTAAATCCAATTGATGACTATAGATATAAGGTGATATTATCACATCTTGTTTTTGGGTAAAGAAATGCCTTTTTGAAGTAGCAATTTTATTTTTTAAACGTTCAAGATATTACAATGATGTTAATTTTGTATTAAAGCTTATTGTAAACTGCCTTATGGACCATTAAACGCTAACACTTTCATTGATTTTTATTTTATTGGGCGTATTATTGAGTGTTGCTATTTTATTTCAAGTATCTGTTCATAATACTGAAACATTAGATACATATAGCAATGACGGACAAAATCTATTTTTATTTGCTCCATTGTTGAGTATTGCGCTGGGTGTTTATTTTATCTATAAAGCTACCATTCAAGAAATCAACGAAACCTTTGAAAGGAAATACTCTAATAAAATCCTAAACTATCTGAATAATTTTTTGGCTACAAAAAGCAGAAATCCATTTTGGATATTTTTATTGATGTTTCCTGTTTTTTTCATGGTAACGCTGATTTTAATTTTGTTTGGACAAGACAGCAACTCAATTATAAAAGTGTTTACCGACACGGCAACCTGGAAATTATCGCAGCAAACTCACCCGCCGATTCTTGAACACACAACAGGGCATTATTTATGCACTGTTGCAGCAGCAGGACACCCAAAAATAGTAAAACCCATACGATTTGGGCAAAGAAACGGTAAAACCATCATAGTAAACAGACAATTGCTCATAGCAAACGCATTTGAAGAGCTGATTCAAGATGTATCCCCCAAAGCACACTATTTCATCAGAACCTGCTACGACAAATACGGATACAACCTTTCAAAGAAAATAAATACGGTAGCCCTTTCAAATACAACTTATATTTTGATGAAACCTTTAGAGTGGGTATTTCTAATTTGTTTGTATTTGTTTTGCAATAAACCGGAGCAAAAAAATCAATCATCAATACACTGCTTTGAACTAACTGATGACGATTTTCAAAAACCCGTCTGCACAAAGTCTAAAATCTTATATTGATATTCAATTACTGCCATTCGGAGTTCGGGAAACAATTTTTGCAATAATTAAATAAAAAAAATGATATTTAGATTTATAATAAAAAATGTTTATTTTGGCTGCTATATCTTTCGGGTATAGAAGAAAATATATCATCGTTTTTACACTGAATTATCAAATAAATTACGATTAATATTCTATGACAGCAAACAAAGAATCGTGGGGTACGCGCGTGGGCTTGGTGTTGGCAATGGCGGGCAATGCCGTAGGTTTGGGCAATTTTTTGCGCTTTCCCGTACAAGCTATTCAAAATGGCGGCGGCGCATTTATTGTGCCGTATTTGGTATGTTTTGTGCTGATGGGCATTCCGCTTTTGTATGTCGAGTGGGCTATGGGGCGTTTTGGCGGCAGACACGGGCATCATTCCACGCCTTTTATTTTGGGTAGTATGGATAAACGCAGCTTTTGGAAATATATCGGTGTATTCGGTATTTTTACCAATTTGGCGGTGGCGGCTTATTATTGCTACTTGGAAAGCTGGACACTCAGCTATGTGTATCATTCTGTGGTGGGGTCTTTTGCGGGGCAAAGTTCGGATAGCGTAGCGGCTTTTTTTGATAACTATATTGCGCTCAATACTGCCGAGCCTGTTGTTTTCTGGATTATTTGTTTGCTGCTCAACACTTGGATTCTTTCGCGCGGCTTGAGCGGCGGCGTAGAAAAAGTCGCCAAAATCGGTATGCCTTTGCTAATTGTGTTCGGGGTTTTTTTGGCGGTTCAGGGCATCACGCTCCAAGCCGGCACACACGGAGCCGTGAATGATGGTGCAGTGGGTTTAAACTTTTTGTGGACTCCCGACTTCTCCTCCATCTGGAACGCCAAAGTATGGATGGCTGCCGCCGGACAAATTTTCTTCACGCTTTCGGTGGGTATGGGCAGTATTCAGTGCTATGCTTCCTATATAAAAGGCAAAGACGATATCGCCCTTAATGCCATGAGTGCGGGCTGGATGAACGAATTTGTGGAAGTGGTACTCGGCAGTGCTATCCTTATTCCGATTTCGGTGGGTTATTTGGGCATCGACCGCGTTATTGAAATGACTAAAACCGGCGGCTTGGGATTGGGTTTCAAAACGCTGCCTTATTTATTTCAGCAGTGGGGTGCGCTGATGGCTACTTTTTCGGGCGTGATGTGGTTCGGACTCTTGTTTTTTGCGGGCATCACCTCTTCTTTGGCAATGGGAACACCCTGTATGGGATTTTTGCAAGATGAATTTGGCTGGAAACGCAAAAATGCAGCTTGGGCATTCGGGGCTTGTGTGCTTATTCTGGGCTTGCCTACGGTATTATATTTTAAAGAAGGTGTTTTTGATGAATACGACTATTGGGCGGGTACATTTTCATTGGTGGTATTTGCTTTGTTCGAAACAATTTTGTTTGCCTGGGTATTCGGTATGAAAAAAGGCTGGCACGAAATTACAATGGGAGCGGATATCGAAGTACCCGAAATTTTTAAATTTATTATAAAATACATCACACCTTTGTTTTTATTGGTTGTTTTTGTAGGAAATATTCCGGTGATTTGGGAAAAAATCAGCAACCCTGCCAATATATATGTGCAAATGTCGCGCTTGGGCTTGTTGCTGCTGTTTTTGGGAATTTGCTATTTAGTATGGGTGGCTTATCAAAAGCGGCTGCGTGAAAATCGCTTTCATTGATTGAAAAAATGATGTAAAAAAAAGCAAAAGAGTCGTTGGAAACAACGGCTCTTTCTGCTTTTACAATGCAAAATATTTATAGATAAAAAGAACTACAAAGGCTTGATATGCAATTCTTTATATTGTTTATCATCAATCGGTGAAGGCGCATCAATCATCACATCTCTGCCGGAATTGTTTTTAGGGAAAGCAATAAAATCGCGGATAGCATCAGCACCGCCCATCAGCGCACATAAGCGGTCGAAGCCGAAAGCTAAACCACCATGCGGCGGCGCACCAAATTCAAAAGCTCCGAGCAAAAATCCAAATTTACCCATAAACTCCTCCTCGTCCATACCCAACAATTCAAATAATTGCTGCTGTAAAGCGCGGTCGTGGATACGAATAGAGCCGCCGCCGATTTCTGTGCCGTTGAGTACCATATCATAAGCATTGGCACGCACGGCTCCGGGGTCGCTGTGCATTTTTGCCATATCTTCCTTTTTCGGTGAAGTAAAAGGGTGATGACAAGCCGCCCAGCGTTTTTCTTCTTCGTCCCACTCCAACAAAGGAAAATCAATTACCCATAAAAATTTAAAATCGTCTTTTTTGCGCAAGCCCAAGCGGTCGCCCATTTCAAGGCGCAATATATTGAGTTGTTTGCGTGTTTTGTCGGTTTCGCCCGCCAAAATCAGCAGCAAATCGTTGGGTTGGGCATTCATTTTTTGCGCCCACTCGCGCAGGTCGGCTTCGCTGTAAAATTTATCTACCGAAGATTTCAACGTGCCATCAGCATTGTATTTTACCCACACCAAACCTTTTGCGCCCACTTGCGGACGCTTGATGTAGTCGGTGAGTTCGTCAATTTGTTTGCGTGTAAATTCGGCACAGCCCTGTGCGCAAATGCCCACTACGAGTTCAGCATCGTCAAATACCGGAAAGTTTTTTCCTTTTGTCACTTCGTTCAATTCCACAAACTGCATACCGAAGCGAATGTCGGGTTTGTCGCTGCCGTAGATGCGCATAGCATCATCGTAGGTCATACGCGGAAAATCGCCCACTTCCACGCCGTGCACATATTTCAAAATATGGCGCATCAGCCCTTCAAAGGTGTTCAGCACATCTTCCTGCTTCACAAAAGCCATTTCGCAGTCTATTTGTGTAAATTCGGGCTGGCGGTCGGCACGCAGGTCTTCATCGCGGAAGCAGCGCACAATCTGAAAATAGCGGTCGTAGCCGCTCACCATCAGTAGTTGCTTGAACGTTTGCGGCGATTGCGGCAGGGCATAAAATTGTCCTTCGTTCAGGCGGCTGGGTACTACAAAATCACGCGCACCTTCGGGCGTTGATTTGATGAGATAAGGCGTTTCTATTTCCAAAAAATTGTTTTCGCTGAGGTAGCGGCGCGTTTCCTGTGCAATGCGGTGGCGCAAAATGAGGTTTTTTTGTATAGGATTGCGGCGCAAATCCAAATAGCGGTATTTCATACGCAAATCTTCGCCGCCGTCTGTATCATCTTCAATCGTAAAGGGAGGCGTTTTAGATTTGTTGAGTACGCTGAGGCTATTCACCAACAGTTCTACATCGCCGGTGGGCAGGTTGGCGTTTTTGCTGCTGCGCTCGCGCACCGTACCCTGCGCCTGAATCACAAATTCGCGCCCTAATGTTTTGGCTTGCTCGCAGAGAGTAGCATTGTGTTCGTTGCTGAAAACAAGCTGGGTGATGCCGTAGCGGTCGCGCAGGTCAACAAAAACCATCGCACCAAATTCGCGAACACGCTGCACCCAACCGGCGAGCGTTATTTGCTGAGAAATATGTTGCGGACGCAATTCGCCGCAAGTGTGGGTTCTGTACATATATTGTTTGGAGTGAAATTTGTTTTTATTTGTTTTTTAGTAAGCTAATATTTCAAGGTTAATAGATTGTTTTTCGGGCAAATGCTGATGTTGCAATTCTGTTGCAAGCGGGTCAGTCTGATAAAAATTGTCAGGTTTGCTGCCGCCCGAATATGTTTTTTTAGAAAGTACCAACCCGCGATATTGTATGTCTATATTTTGAGGGTAATTATGCAAACGCTTGGCTGTTTGGCAAATATATTTACAGAATTCATAACCTGCCCGAACTTGTTTCATAGCACCAGTAGGATTGGTTGTTTTCAACTCTATAATAAAAACAAAAAACTGATCTTGTTTTGGATAAAAAATATAGTAGTCGGAAATTTTGCATAAATTTTCTTCCTTCATATTAAAAAAAGGAAAATGATTTTTCACGTTATCAAAACTCAAACATAAAAATTTTCCTTGTTTATTCAGTTTTATTTCATCACCGCTACTGTGTTTCAGTGTAGCATTAGCCCCCGAAAAGAAACTTTGTATGTGATATTGATGATGTCGGATATAGTTTGCAAAAAAATATCGGGTTTCATTCCGTTCAGGGTTTTTCGTTGAAATATAAATCCTGCGTTCTTTGGTTTAATTCATGCGTAACACTATCCATCGTTTCTATTTCAAAGCCGCTTGTATCTACCAAAATCGGAATGGCTTTGCGCGAGTCGTTTCGAAACAAAAGCACTGCGATTTTTTCGGGGTCAAGCATCATATCCGCGCTGTATTTATATTTCTTGGCAAAAGCGGGTTTTGCCTGCAACATAATTAAATTGTTGAGTTCGCGCACAATATAATCGCTGTGGGTGCTGATAAGCACTTTAAAACCTCTATTGACGATTTTGGCAATAATGCGCGCCATCAGTACTTGATTATCAGGGTGCAAACTCATTTCGGGTTCGTCTATGATAATAAAATCCCCTTCAGAAGCCATGTGCCGAAAATAAATCACCAAGCTTGCCAGCGATTTTACCACAGAAGCCGACAGATGAACAGGTAATTTTGTTTTTTTAGTACCTTTCGGTATAAATTCTACTTCTCCTTCTTTGGAAACAAGCACTTGTCCTTTTAAAATCTCACGCTCTATTTCATCAGCAAAATCGTTAAAACTGCTTTTTTGTTTAGAAAAATTGGCAAGGTCTTCTGCAATTTCGAGACTGTCGCGTATAGGGGCAGGGTAGCGTGTGGCGCGGCGGCTGATATAATCAAAGGGGTTTTTAATGTCTTTTTGGCGTTCTAATATATCATCTATCAAGGCACTTCTTTTTAAAGAAAGCTCTTTCGCAAAAATGTTCACCGCAATTCGTTCGGCAGGGGCGATGTAGGTGTTTTTTGGATGGAAAATGCTGTAAAAAAAGCCTCTAAGACAAGAAGCTACTAATCCATCAAAAATTACCTCTGTTTTTTCTATATTAAGATGTTCAATTTTTAAGAGCGGCGAATTTGTATCTTTTTTTATAACTAGGTCAACATCTTCAATATCAGATTTGCTATATTTAAAAGTATAAAAATATTGTTTTGATAATACTGTTTCTTGGAGGTCGTCCAGATTAATTTTGATTTCCGTTGATTTGAAATAGTTTTTTTCAACTCCAAAAACTTGGGCTATTAATGTGACAAAATAAGTTGTAGAAAGCAGCCTTAAATAAGTATCATTATTTTTTACTATATAGTCTATTACATCAATAGTAGTAGTATGTTCATGCTCTTTGCTAAGATCATATGTAAATGTATCTTCTCTTTGGGGTAATTTTAAAGGAACAGGGGGGGTAAAAAGATCCATATACTTCAAAAACCCATACACTGCATAAGCTATATATGTTTTTCCGGTATTGTTGTGTCCGCACAATACCGTAAGATTTTTACTGAGGTCAATGCTTACCTCTTCTACATAGCCCAAGTTTTTTATCTCTACTTGCATGGTTCACTGATAGTATATTTTTTTCAATAACTATGCCACTCCCGTTATTTATTTCCCGCCGCCTTTGAGCATATTATCTCGGATAGCTTTGAGTTTGTGTTTGGTATCAAAAGCGAAATCGCTGCGCTGCACCCAATCGAAGTATTGCGGCTCTTCGCGCAGCACCTCCTCCACAATTCTGCCTTTGTGCTTGCCAAAATTAAAACGTATCACATTGCCGTCGCGCACGAGCCGCATGGCACTGTCCACATATTCGGCATCTTTTGAAAATTCGTGCAAAGCGGGCACTGTACTTTCCAAATCAGGATAGCGTTCTAATTGTGCCAATAGCACCTCCATTGTGGCATCTACATCGGCGGTGGCGGAGTGGGCATTTTCTAATATTTTGTTGCAGTAAAACAAATACGCCGCTGCCAAATCGCGCTTCTCTTTCTTCTGAAAAACTTTAAAAGCATCTACGCAATGGCGGTTTTCCATATCAAATATGATGCCTACACGATAAAATTCTTCCTGTAATAAAGGAATATCGTAGCGATTGGAGTTGAAACCTGCCAAATCGCAGTCTTTCAAAAAATCGTTGAGTTCAAAAGCTATTTTTAAAAAAGAGGGTTTGTCCTGCACATCGGTATCGCTGATACCATGTATGGCAGTTGCTTCCGGCGGAATGGGTATTTTGGGATTTACCAAGGTGTGGTACTCTTCTATTGCACCCGAAGGCAGCAATTTTTTTATATATATTTCAACAATTCTGTCTTTTTGAAAACTCGTTCCCGTGCTTTCTAAATCAAAAAATGCGATAGGGCGTGCTAATTTTAATTTCATGGATTGGTGTGATTGTGTATAGTGTATATATGTGTCAGGTTTTGAAATAATAAAATAATTATATTACCACAGGCGGCTCTATGTAAGCAATACATTTTAGTTCAATGGCGATGGGTGTGGGCAAGGCACTGACTTCTACGGTGGTGCGGCAGGGCTGATTGGTTTTGAAATATTCGGCGTAAATCCGGTTAAAAGTATTGAAATCACGTTTCATATTTACCAAAAAAACCGTCACGTCCACCAAATCTTCCCAGCGTGCACCGCTTGCTTCCAGCACCGCCTGTATATTCCGAAACACCGAATGTACCTGCGCTTCAAAATCGAAAGACTCAAAATTGCCGCGTGCATCTATGCGTGTACCCGGAATTTGGTGCGGATTGTCGCCGGCTTCGCGCGGACCGATACCCGACAAAAACAAAAAATTTCCCATACGCCGCGCATGCGGGTAAGCCCCTACCGGAGCAGCAGCCTGTTGGGTTTTAATAGTTGATGATGATGATGTATCCATCATAAAAATACTGATAATGAAAGATTATTGTTGCGTTTTCCACGCTTCGTAGCCTCCTTCCAAATTATATACATGCGGAAAACCGGCGGCTTTGAGTTGCTGTACAGCCTCGCTGCTGCGACCGCCTACCGCACAATATACAATTATTTTTTCTTGCGGATTGAGGAGCGATTTGGCTTTATCTACAAAATTTTTATCGTAGAAATCAACATTGATAGCCTGTGGTAGCATACCGTCTTTGGTTTCTTCGGCGGTGCGCACATCTAAAAGTTGCAAGGAGCCTTTATTCTCCAACGATTCTTTGAGGGATTTCACCGATACATTTACGGTAGATGGAGTAGCTGCGGCTGGAGGGGTAGTTTCTGTTGCAGCAGGAGCGGCAATTTCGGTTGCTTCTTTGTCGGAGGGGGCTTGTTGTTGCTGACAAGCACTACTCCACAACAGCAGCGTTAATGCTGCACAAAACAAGTATTTATTCATCATTGTAATTAATAAAAACAGATTTTTGCAAAATTACGCTTATTTCAGCATATACCCTAAAAATATTATAGAGCCAAAAGGATAGAAGGGTTTTAAAAAAAAACACACGCTGCACCGCTTTTCGCAGTACAGCGTGATACACAGATGTTGTTGTTTGGTATCTTGTTTTTGAAAATTATCCTTGTAAAGCCGCCGCACCGCTCACAATCTCTGTGAGTTCGGTGGTAATAGCCGCCTGACGCTCTTTGTTGTAGCGAATACGCAATTCGTTGAGCAATTCGTTAGCGTTTTTGGAGGCGTTGTCCATAGCGGTCATACGCGCACCGTGTTCGGAGGCATTATTATCTAAAATAAAACTAAAAAATTGTGTTTTCAGAATTTTTGGTGTCAATTCCTCAATCAAACGCACTTTTTCGGGTTCAAATATATAATCTACTTTTTTTGAGGAAACCGTTGCAGCTTTGTCAGCAGATTTTTGTGCAGCATCGTTGCGCGGAATGGGCAAAAACGGTACTACTTTAAAATATTGTACGGCGGCATTGCGAAACTCACCATAAGCTACCACCACTTTGTCAAAAGCACCTGCCAAAAAACCATTCATTATTTCTTGCGCCACCTCCGATACCTGTTCAAAAGAGGCGTGCTTGAGCAAATCAACGTTGTCGGCAATGATGCGGCAATCGTTGTATTTTTTGAAAAAGTCGTAGCCTTTTTTACCGATGGGCATAATAACGAGTTTGCCGGCAGCGCGTTGTGGAGCCAACTCGTTTTCTATGGTGAGGCGCGCCGCTTTGATAACGTTGGTGTTAAAACCGCCGCACAAACCTTTGTCGGAAGTAATGACTACCAACAAAGCACGCGAGGCATGGCGTTGTTGTGCATAAGCGATATTTACATCGCCTTCGGTGGCAGTGGCTATATTGCTCAACATATCGGAGAGCTTGCGCGAATAGGGGCGCATCTGCACAATGGCATCGGTAGCTTTTTTTAGCTTAGAAGCCGCCACCAATTTCATCGCTTTCGTAATTTGCTGTGTAGATTTTACGGAGGCAATGCGCTCTTTTACTTCTTTTAATTTACCCGGCATAATGTGTTTTTTTTACGATAAAAAAACAAAAAATAAAAAAATCGCCAAAAAGCCCCTGATGACAGCTTTGTTGTATTTAAACTCAACAAAAAACCAAGACAATAGCGAGGCTCTTTGGCGAAAATAATAATGATTGAATAAAAAAATTATTTTTTGAATTGCAACATTGCCTCAGCACTCGCTTTTTCTACTTCGGCGAGGATAGTGTCGTCAATTTTACCCGCTTTCAAAGCATCTAAAGTTCCTTTAAATTTGTTTTCCATCACATTTAAAAAGGCTTCTTCAAATGCCCTTACTTTTGCTACGGGCAAATCGCGCAACAGACCTTTTGTTCCCAAATAGATGATGGCAATTTGCTGCTCTACGCGCAAAGGCGAATACTGTCCTTGTTTCAACACTTCCACATTGCGTGCACCTTTGTCCAATACGGCTTTGGTAGCAGCATCGAGGTCAGAGCCAAACTTGGAGAAGGCTTCTAACTCGCGGTATTGTGCTTGGTCAAGTTTGAGCGTACCCGCTACTTTTTTCATGGATTTAATTTGCGCATTACCACCCACACGGCTCACCGAAATACCTACGTCAATGGCAGGACGAATACCGGAGTTGAAGAGGTTGGAGTCCAAGAAAATCTGCCCGTCTGTAATAGAAATTACGTTGGTAGGGATATACGCTGATACGTCGCCGGCTTGTGTTTCAATAATAGGTAAAGCTGTGAGCGAACCACCGCCTTTTACCAAGGGTTTCAACGGGTCGGGCAAGTCGTTCATTTCGCGAGCAATGGCATCGTTGGTTGTAATTTTTGCAGCACGCTCCAATAAGCGGCTGTGCAAATAGAATACATCTCCCGGATAAGCCTCACGACCCGGCGGACGGCGCAACAAAAGCGATACTTCGCGATAAGCAACTGCCTGTTTGGATAAATCATCGTAAACAATCAATGCCGGACGACCGGTATCGCGGAAAAATTCGCCAATGGCAGCACCTGCAAAAGGGGCATAAAACTGCATCGGCGCGGGGTCGGCAGCCGAAGCGTTCACAATAACCGTATATTTCATAGCCCCTGCTTCTTCCAGCACACGCGCCACGTTGGCAACCGTAGATGATTTTTGACCTATGGCAACATAAATACAATATACAGGGTTTCCTTTTTCAAAAAATTCGCGTTGGTTGATGATGGTATCCACAGCGATGGCGGTTTTTCCGATTTGGCGGTCGCCGATAATCAACTCCCGTTGTCCGCGTCCGATGGGAATCATCGCATCAATCGCTTTGATACCGGTTTGCAAAGGTTCGTTTACCGGTTGGCGATAAATTACACCCGGAGCTTTGCGTTCCAAGGGAAGTTCGTACAATTTTCCGGTGACAGGTCCTTTGCCGTCGATAGGTGCACCTAAGGTGTTCACCACGCGACCAATCAGACCTTCGCCCACGGGAATAGAAGCGATTTGTCCGGTACGTTTTGCCGAATCACCTTCTTTAATTCCTTCGGAAGCACCCATCAATACTACACCTACGTTGTCTTCTTCGAGGTTCAACACAATGGCGCGTACTCCATTTTCAAACTCTACCAATTCGCCCGCTTGAGCATTGGTCAAACCATAGATACGGGCGATACCGTCACCTACCTGCAACACAGTGCCCACTTCTTGCAACTCCGATACGGTGCGGGAGTTGGAAAGTTGCTCCCGCAATATTGCCGAAATTTCGTCAGCTCTTACTTCAGGCATATTATTTAATTGTATTTTTTATTAAGTTGATATAATGTTTTTATTGTAATTGTTGTGTTATTTACTACACCTTCCGAAAAATCACTTTTTCAGATGCTTCCTTTAAAAGAGCAAGGACTAAATATATTTTTTGTTTTATAAAAAATTGATTTCCAATTGATTTTATAGCTCTAAAAATATATTGCTTTTTTAATACTGTTTAATGTAATCGCGTACTGCAAAGCCGCGATACAATTGTTTCAGTTTGCTGGAGATGCTGGCATCATAGCGTTTGTCGTTGTATTCCAGCACAAAACCGCCTATGAGGTCGTTGCTCACTTCGTTGGTGATATGCACCTGATTTGCTCCGGTATCTTTGCGCACAATGTCTTTTACTTTGTTGAGTAAAGCCTCGTTCACAGGCATCGCCGTAATGAGTTTTGCATCAATAATGCCGTATAGTTTTTTGTATTGTTCTCCGAATGATTGGGCAATGTCGGGCAAATCTTCTTCGCGGCGTTTTTTCAATAAAATATCTATGAAAGAAAGCGTAAGAGGACTGATATTTGAACCAAAAACGGCTTGCAGTACACGCTGTTTTTTATCGGCGTTGATGATAGGACTTTTGAGCATCATATACAACTCGCGGCTGCCTGAAATGGTAGTGTGCAGGGTGCTTATATCCTGATGCACAGTTTCTACGACATTTTTTTCCAATGCCAAATCCAACAATGCTTTGGCATAGCGAGCGGCTACTTTTGAAGACATAAATGATGAGTTTAGTTGAGTTTAATTTTTTCTATTTCTTTCATGATATAATCTTCCTGAGCGGCGGTATCATTGAGCTGTTTGCCGAGTACTTTTGCTGCTATATCTACCGAAGTACGACCTATCATATTTTTAATATCATTAATAGCGGCAATTTTTTGGGTTTCTATTTCAGCCAAAGCATCTTCGCGCATTTTTTTCAACTCTGTTTTTTCGCGGTCTTTGGATTGTTCCAATAGCTGATTGGCTTGCTCTTTTGCTTTTTGCAAAATGAGTGCGCTTTCTACTTTGGCTTCGGCGAGCAAACGATGGTTGTCGGCTTGCAGATTGCTCATTTCCTGACGCACGCGGTCGGCTTGGCTTAAAGCATCTTGGATAGAGTTTTCGCGGTCTTTGAGGGCGGCAACGATAGGCTTAAAAGCATAACGACCCAATAAAAACCACAGCATTAAGAAGATTAAGGTTGTCCAAAACAGCAAACCTAAATCCGGTGTTACGATAGAGAAATTTCCTAATAAAAGCATATCAAGAGGTGGAGCATTTTTTTGATGAAAAAAATTCCAAAGGTATATATATAATATATATGTCTTTTTTTTAAAAATTCGGGATAAAAGAACACACTGTACCGGCTCGCGCAGGGTGCATTACACACAGTACAGTGTATTCTTTGGGTGTTACAAAGCACAATGAATTAGCCTTGCAACAAAGCAACTACTATTGCGAAAAGAGCCGCACCTTCTACAAGGGCTGCCGCAATAATCATGTTGGTACGAATATCGCCGATAGCTTCGGGCTGACGAGCGATAGATTCCATGGCTTTACCGCCGATTTGTCCAATACCGATGCCTGCACCAATAACCGCGAGTCCTGCACCGATGGCTGCAATTCCTGTCATATTAAAGAA
This sequence comes from Sphingobacteriales bacterium, assembly GCA_016711285.1. NCBI lineage: Bacteria > Pseudomonadati > Bacteroidota > Sphingobacteriia > Sphingobacteriales > Sphingobacteriales bacterium. The sequence goes on along the minus strand of JADJTG010000017.1, from coordinate 21,568 downwards.
ATGTTTAAAAGTGTTTATATAATAAATTTTAATTCTTCTCAAGAAAATAGACTAATGATGTTCTTCAGCGTGGTGGTGTTCTTCTACTGCCATACCTATAAACAATGCAGACAACATCGTAAAGATATATGCCTGTAAAAATGCCACAAACAATTCAATGGCGTTCATAAATAATACAAACGGAACAGTAACGGCAACACCGCCCGCAACGCCGACAGCGTTTTGACCCATTTTGCCAAAAATAAAAATCAAACTCACCAAACTCAAAATGATAATGTGACCTGCCGAAATATTGGCGAACAAACGTATCATCAATGCGAAAGGCTTGGTAAAAATACCGATAAATTCTAATATTGCCATCAGTGGCTTCAAAATAAGAGGTACGCCGGGCATCCAGAAAATGTGTCCCCAGTAATCTTTGCTGCCGCTCACATTTACCATAATAAATGTAATCACCGACAACACCAATGTTACGGCGATATTGCCCGTTACATTGCCGCCACCCGGAAAGAAAGGTACCAACCCCAATAAATTATTGGCTAAAATAAAAAAGAACAGCGTAAGCAGATAGGGCACATATCTCATATACTTCTTTTCGCCGATATTGGCTTTGGCGATATCGTCACTTACAAATGCGATAAGCGGCTCAAAAACGCTCTGCAATCCTTTGGGAGCCTGGCCGGGGCGTTTGCGATAAGCGGCTGCTACCGAAAAGAAAATTAGACACAAAACCAAAGCCGCCAACAACATCGTAAATACGTTTTTGGTGATGGATAAATCTGTGAATTTAGAGCCATCCACTGTTTTCACGCGCCCGTGCTCCAATTTATAACCATTGTATTCTTTGTGTCCGTGCTCGAATACGCTTGAAGAAAACATATCCAATTTTCCGTCTTTATAAATAATACAAGGAAGCGGAATTGTCCAGGGACCTACATGAAATTCATTAGCATCGGCAATGTGATGCAAAATCATTTCGGCTACATTAAATTCACCTTCGCCGCCTTCGTGTGTGGCGTGTGCTGCTGCTGTGCCTTCGACGTGCGAGGCAGCAGCAGGTTCGTGCGGGGCGGTGGCTGTAGTGCTGTGATGCTCTTGTGCCAAGATACAAGAGCTGCTTATATAAAAACCAATAATAACAAAAAGCGTTCTGATAGAGAGCATAAATGGTGCTTTTGTATTGAAATAGATGAATTGGAAGTATTCAATACTGCTAATTCGGCGGCAAAGATAAGAAAAAAAGATGTTTTGTGTTAAAAAAATTAAGTTTTTTAGTGTGGTAATATGTGTTTTTAAATTTTTTATAAAAAAAGGCTGCTTCTTTGCAGAAACAGCCTTCTCATTATACAAAAAAAACACTTTCTTTATTACGATTCGCGTCCGGCGTTGAGTTGGTCTTGATAATCTTTCAATTCTTTCCACGCTCCTATATCTGCCAATCGCGCTTGCTCAGGCCAGGTGGTGGGGTCGTTGATGCGATAGCGGTCGCTGGCAGCATCTAAAATAGCCCGCAACTCTTCAAAAGTGCTTTGCGACAAGGCATACCACGTTTTGATGCCTGCATTGTGCAATACGCCTTCAAATACCGGTCCTATGCCTTCTACTATTTTCAAGTCGTCTTGTTTTATTTTTTTGCCAAAAATTGCCAGCACCTGTGCATCGTCTATTGCTTTGCCCAGGTTGCCTTCCAATTCGCTGATGCGGGCTTTGAGGCGGCTGTTTTCGTCTTCTAAACCGCTGAGTTGGAGTTGGAGCGAGTTGCCGGCACCGCTCAGACGGTTGGTCAAATCCAAGTTGGTGGTTTCCAAATTGCTCAAACGCAGCTGCCAAGAGGCGGCATCATCGGAGGCAGCCGAAAGCTTGCTTTTGAGGTCTTTGATTTCGGTTTCGTAGGCACTCAAACGGGTTTGCCATACTTGCTCGTTGTTGTCGTTGTTTTTGCCCTCCAATTCGGCAATGCGGCGTTTGAGGGCGTTGTTGTCGTTTTCAAAGGTGCTGATGCGTGTGGTGAGGCTGTTTTTATCGCTCTCCAAGGAAGTAATCGTAGCACGCCAGCGGCTGTCGTCGGCAGGGGCAGTGCGCACTACCTCCTTAATTACTTCTTTTTCCACAACTTTTTCTTTTGAGAGCAAGCCGCGCAAAAGCCAGCCCAATAAAGTAGCTCCCAACAACATCAGGAGGATTTCAAAAAAGTGGTTGGTGCAATTTTGCAAAAGTGATGAAAACAAAAATATATAATGTAACATAGTATTTTATGGTATAAATATTATTGTTAATAAAATAAAAAAAATAAAATTTTAAGGTTTTATGTCAATGGTAGTACGGCGATTGAGGCGTTTGCCTTCGGGTGTAGCATTGTCGGCGGCAGGTTGGGTTTCGCCTTTGGATTCTGCCGTAACGCGCGAAGCAGCAATTCCTCTTTTTTCTAAGAGTTGTTGTACTGCTTTGGCGCGGCGCAATGCTAAGTTGTAGTTGGCATCTTCGCTGCCGTCGCTGTCGGTATGTCCGGTTACAAGGAAGGTAGCTTTGGTATTTTTATGCTTTTTGCTTAGTTTATCCAAATATTCCTCCACTGTTTTATTTCTTTCTTTCTGTGATGAATTAGTCGGGAAGTAGATAATAACCTGTTCGTCTTTTTCCACTACAGTCGTTTCATTTTCTTTCGGCATCATTTTAGCATAGCCAAATGCCGTTGCATTAAAAGGTGCAGTGCGCATATCGCCGTGCTCATCTACCAAAGACGAGGTTGTTTTGATAAGTTTGGCATCGTAAGGCGGTGTCCATAAAGCTTTGGCTGCTTCGGCACGCGCCAAGCCCATATTGGCAAAGTTGGCAGGTTTAGCCTCATCTTTGGTATAAAAACCGGTGATGACAAGCGTATCGCCCGCAGCAGCAAGGCGCAAAATAGAATCTTTGTATTGCGGAAATGCAGCACTCGTAATCGCATTGGCATCAGACCACTTGAATACCAAAGGTCCTACGGTGGCGGTACGCTCTACAGTGGCACTTGGCGGAGCAACTACATTTTGTGTAGCATCGCAGCAGCCGCAAATTTTGCACAAATACCACCAGGAGCAGAGCAAATACCACAATGCAATACCAATCAAGCATAATAATACTCTCATGTTCATTATTGGGTTTTAGTTAATAAAAAAAGAGATACAGATAAATTTATTTAATTAAACTTTATATTGTTTGCTGTTTTTTCTTTCTTGTTTTTACATACTATAATAAAATATATAATCTCTAAAATTAGAACATTTATATTGAATTTTGATAGTTGTGTAATAAAAAAAGCGATAAATCATCGTATTAAGATGAATTTATCGCCTTGTATTGATAATATAAGCACATCAATCATTTCTGTTGTAAGAGCCAAAAGTCTGTTTATCACAGATATTAGTGTTGCTATCAGAGCGATACCCAACTTAAAAATGTAGTTGATGTCTTAAAAAAATAAAAATGATATAATTAGCTTTGGTGCTTATATGACGCAATTATGCGATTTTGTCACATTTATTTTATTGTTTTTTTATATTTACTTCTCAAGATAATCAAACGGCTTTTATCCCCATTTATTCCTTTATAATTTCGTATTAAAATTATGGCTTTCCGATTTTCCGATTTATTTCGCCGCAAACCTATCCAAACTACTTTATCGCAGATTGAGTCTGAACCTGACGGCGAAGAAAAAATCAGCCTGAAACGACACTTGGGCGTGCGCGATTTGGTGGCTTTGGGCATTGCTGCCATTGTTGGGGCGGGTATTTTCAGCACTATCGGCACTGCCAGCTCGCAGGGCGGACCGGCGGTGATTTTGCTGTTTATTTTCACCGCTTTTGCCTGTGGCTTTGCCGCTTTTGCTTATGCCGAATTTGCTTCGCTGATTCCGGTGTCGGGGAGTGCTTATACTTATTCGTATGTGTCGTTTGGGGAGTTGTTGGCGTGGATTATCGGTTGGGCTTTGATTATGGAATATGCGGTGGGCAATGCTACGGTGGCAGTGTCGTGGTCGGATTATTTTTCCGGTTTGCTCGAATCGCTGCGGCTGCCTTTTTTGGGTATTCATCAGGGCATACACTTGCCGGTTTGGAGCGGTATTGATTATACGAGTGCCAAAAACGGTTTTATAGAAGCTGCCGCCATTCTCAAAAGCGGCACACCTTTTGAAAGTTTGCCCGCTTCGCTGAAAACAGCTTATTTGGCGTGGAATCAAGCTCCGCAATTAGGTGGCTTGCGGTTCATTGCCGACATTCCCGCTATTATTATCACCATTTTAATTACTGCATTGGTGTTGCGCGGTATTCGCGAGTCGCGCAATGCCAGCAATGTGATGGTACTCATCAAGTTGGCTGTTGTGATGATGGTGATAGCAGTGGGGGCTTTTTATGTAAATACCGACAACTGGTCGCCTTTTGCGCCAAATGGTTTTGGTGGTGTTGCGGCGGGCGTGTCGTCTGTGTTTTTTGCGTATATTGGTTTTGATGCAATTTCTACTACCGCCGAAGAGTGCAAAAACCCTCAACACGATTTGCCGCGCGGTATGATGTATTCTATTATTATATGTACCATATTGTATATCGCTATTGCTTTGGTGCTTACCGGTATGGTTCCTTATCATCAATTAGGTGTAAATGACCCCTTGGCTTTTGTTTTTGAAAAAGTGAATTTAAAATGGTTGTCGGGGATTATTGCGGTGAGTGCGGTGGTGGCATTGTCGAGTGTATTGTTGGTGTTTCAATTGGGGCAGCCGCGTATTTGGATGAGCATGAGCCGCGATGGTTTGTTGCCGCCTGCTTTTCAAAAAATACACCCGCGTTTTCATACACCCTCTTTTGCTACCTACGTCACGGGTTTGCTCGTTATTGCCACTATTTTGTGTATTCCAAGTGGTGTGGTGGTAGATTTGTGCAGTATGGGTACGCTGTTTGCTTTTGTATTGGTATGCGGCGGCGTATTGATTCTACAAAAAGACCCCCACGCACCGCGCGGCAAATTCCGAACGCCCTACATCAACTCTAAATGGATAATGCCTTTGCTGGCAATAGCAATGTTGGCTTTGCTTTTTACACGTTTTGAAAAACCCACCAAGGCATTTATCAACAATGCACCGCAAGTATATGCTCCTTCCGAATTAATGGAACACTTAGATGAACAAGACACTCAACAACTCAAAGCCTTGCTCACCGACAAGGGCGGCGATGACGAACTGAGCGCAAAAAATACCAAATTACTGCCTTATTTAGAAAAAATGTCGCCCGAAGATTATGCTTATGTGGTGAGCTTGGCTAATACCATCAGCCCCGAAAAACGCTATGAATCGGGTTGGGCTACTTTCAAGCACAAAATACCGCTTTGGTTGTTTGTAATTGTTTTTGCCATCATCACGGTATTGTCGTTTTTATATAGTTTGTCCTTAATTCCGGTGTTGGGCTTGCTGTTTTGTTTTTATATGATGGCGCAAATTCCGGCAAGCAGTTGGTTCGGCTTTTTTATATGGCTCATTATTGGTTTAGTGATTTATTTCGGATATAGTTTTTCGCACAGCAGACTGAATAAAAAAATGGCTACACACGCCTGATTTTTTTAAAATCATTTCTAAATATTACATTTTTTAATAAAAAATACACGAATCATCTATAAAAATGGATAAAAACGCCCTGCAAACACTTATTGAAGAAGCGTGGCAAGAGCGCAGCCTCTTGCAAAGCAGCCCACTGCATCAGGAAGCGGTGCGCAGTATTGTCGCCGCCTTAGACGAAGGAAATTTGCGTGTAGCCGAACCGCTTGGCAACAGTCGCTGGCAAGTAAACGAGTGGATAAAAAAAGCGGTGCTGTTGTATTTCGTTATTTCTCCTATGGAAACAATAGAAATGGGGGCTTTTGAATTTTATGATAAAATCCCTCTCAAACGCAATTTTAAAGAGCGCGGTATGCGCGTAGTGCCGCCGGCAATGGCACGCCATGGTGCTTTTGTGGCAAAGGGTGTTATTCAGATGCCTTCCTATATCAATATCGGTGCTTATGTAGATGAGGGCACTATGGTGGATACTTGGGCAACGGTGGGAAGTTGCGCCCAAATCGGAAAAAATGTGCATTTGAGTGGGGGCGTAGGTATCGGCGGTGTATTAGAGCCTTTGCAAGCCAGCCCCGTAATTATAGAGGACGATTGTTTTATCGGCTCGCGCTGCATTGTGGTAGAGGGTGTAATTGTGGAGCGCGAAGCAGTATTGGGCGCAAATGTAGTACTCACACAATCTACCAAAATCATTGATGTCACAGGCAGCGAACCCCTCACTTACACCGGAAGAGTACCCGCACGCTCGGTTGTCATTCCGGGAGCTTATACCAAAACCTTTCCGGCAGGAGCCTACCAAGTGCCTTGCGCACTGATTATCGGCGAGCGAACGGTATCTACCGACAAAAAAACCTCGCTCAACCAAACCCTGCGCGATTTTGAAGTGGCTGTTTAAAAACAACAAACAAAAAAGTTATCGTTAAAACTCCTTAAAGCGAAGATAGCGGCAGCCCTTCATCTGAGGCAGCGCGTATATATCCTACTTTCTGAACACCGCCCAACATACGGCGGCTGAGTTTTTCGCCTACACTGATGATTTTGTTGCTTTCAAAATCTGCCGTGATAGAGTCATTTTCCAAAGCGGCTTCTATCACGCTGTATATAAATTCCGATAAAATATCCTGATCAAGTATATTTTGGGCAATGTCGGGATACAAAAAGTGCATTTGCCGCACACCCTCTATATAAAAATGTCGTTCGCGATTGACAAAAAGCCGTGCCAACAGATAACCTATATCATTCAGGCGATTATAGCGCAAGGAGTCGTTTAGAAAATTATATACCGTAAATGTTCCGAAATAGCGGCGATTTTCGTCCTCTTTGATATAATTACTCGTACTGAGCAGATGCGTGGCAGGAAAAGTAACAATATTGGAATGTATAGAAAATACTACCAACTCGCCCGACAAACGGATATGAAACTCAAATTCGCTGAAGTTGGTATATTCCACCGATACTCCTTTCTTTAACTCTATTTCATTGTTGATTTTATTGACAATTTCTTTTGCCAAACGCCGCATTTCTGCAAAAATATCCAACGTAATGCGATATACTTCCTGTTTGGTTGCCGATTTGTTTTCCAAAAAATCTTTTACAATGTCAAATTTTTCTTCTATCATAATAAAGGAAAGATACTTTGGTTGATGTATAATTTATGAAAAATGCAAGATAATGTTATCTGCATTGCAAAAAAAATTTCACAATAAAAATAAATATAAAATTGCCTTATAATACTTCTTCCGTAAATACCGCCGATGATGTTTGTTGCAATTCAAGCAAAGCTCTGAATTTGCCATTTGGCATATTACTCAATTCTTCGTGTGTACCTTGCTCTACAATTTCTCCGTCTTCCAATACAAAAATTTTATCCACTTCGCGTATGGTAGAAAGGCGGTGTGCGATGATGATGCTGGTGCGTCCTTTCATCAATTCATTCAAAGCCTCTTGCACCAATTTTTCCGACTCCGAATCCAAAGAACTCGTGGCTTCGTCCAATATCAAAATGCGGGGATTGCGCAGCAGCGCGCGGGCAATGGCGATACGCTGGCGTTGTCCGCCCGACAGTTTGATACCGCGCTCACCGACTATTGTGTCCAAACCTTCAGGAAACGACTGGATAAAACTCAAAGCATTGGCGCGGCGGGCTGCTTCCATAATAGCGGCATCGTCTGCATCTAAGTTGCCGTAAGCGATATTTTCGCGGATAGTGCCGCCAAAGAGCAGAATTTCCTGTGGCACTACACCAATATTGGAGCGGTACAAACTCATTTCGTAGTTGCGAATGTCTTTGCCGTCCAACAAAATACTGCCCGTCTGCCAATCATAAAATCTTTGCAGCAATTGTGTAATTGTGCTTTTTCCGGCTCCGCTTTTGCCCACCAACGCTACTTTTTCGCCCGCTTGAATATGCAGTGTCAGCCCTTTCAGTACTTCAATATCAGGGCGTGAAGGATAATGAAAATGCACATCTTGATAGGTAATATTGCCGCGTACCGGTATTTGAGCCGGCGTTATTTTTTGCAAAGCTACTTCGCTGTTTTCGCCCAAAATTTCGCGTACCCGCTCACTTGCGCCCACCGCTTTTTGGAGGCGGCTGTATAAATCGCTCATACCGCCCAGCGATGCACCGATGTAAATGGTGTAAATGACAAAAGTGGTGAGTTCGCCCGTACTCATTAGCCCCTGCTCAATGTACGAAGCACCAAACCACAGCACCAAAATAATACCTCCGAAAATACCAAAAATAAAAAAAGAAGTAAATAATCCGTAAAATAAAGAGGAGCGCAAGGCAAAATTAACCACATTTTTCAAAAAACTGTTGTAGCGGTTGGATTCGTAATGTTCGTTGGTAAATGATTTCACAACCGACATGTTTTGCAAAGTTTCTTCGGCAATTACGTTGGCTTCGGCTAAGGATTCCTGTGTTTTTTTTGATAGCTTTTTAATATATTTTCCAAAAATAACCGCCCCGATAATCAATGCCGGAAAAGTAGAAAGCATCACCAAACACAATTTGGGCGATAAGAGCAATAAAAATCCGATACCAATAACCAAGGTAAATAATTGACGAAAAAATTCGCCCAAAGTCCACGAAATTGCATCTTGAAGTTGGGTAATGTCGGCGGTGAGGCGGCTTGTGAGGTCGCCGACACGATTTTTTTCAAAAAAAGAAAATGGCAACGTGAGTACCTTTGAAAAAAGGTCTTTGCGAATATCCGCCATTACGTTTTCGCTCACGAACGAAAAAGAAATTACTTTGCAAAACGAAAAAAATGCTTGCAACACCAATACTAAAAACAATATTTTGGACACCGTGAGCAAAGAAGCATTGCCGAGTCCCGACCAATAGCGGCTCAAAAAATTGCCTGCCTGCTTACCTACCGCCGTATCCAGCAGCGTACCGATGATAGCCGGAAATGCCAATGCCGTCATACTCGACAGCACCAAAAAAATCATTCCTGCTATAAAATAGGTTTTGTAAGGAAGAATGTAGCGGTATATGCTGAAAAATTGGAGCAAATCACCTTTTTTAATACGCGGCGAAGAAGTAGTATTATTTTCCAAAACAAAGAAGCTGTTAAAAGCACAAAATTATATAAATAAAATGGCTAACGATTAAAAAATACGGAATGTTTATTTCTTTTTTAAATATTAAAAAAACGAAGGAATATAGAAAATGTTTGTTTCTGTGTGCCAACTTCTGCCAAAAAAAGAAGCCGCCCTTCGTAAAAGGCGGCTTCTTTTGTGTATAATTATATTATAATGATACGATGTGATATTATTTTACTAACATCAAAGTAGCGGCAGCACTTTGATTGCCTACATTTACTTTTACGGTATAAGTACCACTTGGCAAATACGACAAATCCAAACGCTCTTGGATAGCATTAGTCACTACATTTGGTAATTGTACTACTTTTTGACCGCTGATGTTATAAATTTCTATGCTGATATTTTCAGTTTTGTTGAGCTGCAAAGAAAGTTGTACATCGCTGGAAGTAGGGTTCGGTGTCATTTGGAAAGACACCACACCGTTCAAATCTTCAATGCCGGAAGCAGGAACTTCAAAGTTAAAGCTGTCGCTGCAGCCCGAAGCATCAGTTACTGTCAAAGTATAAATCTGGGCAGAAACCAAATTGGAAGCAGAGTTGCTGGCACTTACTACACTACCTGCTGCATTGGTCCATTGATATTGATAAGGAGCAGTACCATTAGAGAAATTGCTGGCAAATGCTCCGGCAGTAGAGCCGTCTAAAACAACAGAGTTAATAGTAAAAGCACAAGTGCTGGTGGTGAAAGTAGCAAGGGCTTCGCAACCGGATACATCAGTTACTGTCAAAACATAAGCAGTATTTTCAGATAAGCCGGTAATGTTTGCATTTGTACCCAAAGTTTGTCCGCCAACGGTTTGCCATTGATAAGTAGCTGGTGTACCGCCTGTTACCACCGCAGTAGCAGTAGTGGCAGTAGCATTTACGCTGGCTGCCAAACTGCAACCTACTGTTATTTCATAAGTATCTGTTACAGGAGTACCGCCGCCATAAGAACCGCTTACTGTTACAGTATAAGTACCGCCGTTGGCATAAGTGTGCGATACACTGGTGCCAGTGGCACTACCGCCGTCACCGAAGTTCCAAGTGAGGTCACACAAAGCACCGCCGCTGATGATAGCATTAAAATCTGCTTGCAAACCATCGTTGGCGGCTTCAATTTCTACATTATCGGCAACACCGATAGCCTCTGTGGTGGTGCTTACAAAAATCCAGGGAACAAAAGTACCCGCACTTACAGAAAACCAGTTTTCATCGCCTAAGTGGGCAATGATAGCTCCATTGGTATAGAAATAATTAGAGCAAACGATAGCACAATCGTTGCCGATTTCATCATGAATGACTACTGCATAAGCACCCGCAGCCAAAGAAACAGGGCATTGCAAAGGTGCGTTTAAAAATTCACCATTGTCCTGTCCGCCTGTAGCTGTATAAGGTACAGTAGTAGCTATTTCGTTACCGAGGCTGCCATCTGTATTGATGCTGTATAAAGAAAGGGTAATATCGCCCTGTGCTTCTGAACCCAACAACGCCGACAAAGAATCAACGGTAGTTTCATTGACTACTTCGAAAACATAACCGATAGCACCTGCGCCATCATTACCCTGATCATCATCGAAAGAAAGGAATTGTGTAGAAAAGTCGCCTATTAGGGGATTTCCGTCTGCATCTTGCAGTGAATTATAGAAATAAGCGGCTCTGCCATAAGCACCATCTGTAATATTAGCAAAAGCAAGGTCGGCAGCCAAAGTGTCTTGCTGGTCGGAGTAAACAAAGTACTCAATGGCGTGTAAACCAACCGCAGTAGGAGCGTAAGTTTCTGTAATACTGAGGTTTTGTGAACCTGTAGAAGCAATATCGGCAGAAGTGCTTTGATTAAATACTTCTACGGGATTTCCGTCTATATCAAAAGCAGTGATAACCGTGCTGAATGTAACGTTGGTTTGTCCCTGTGCGCCAGTATTACCTACTGTGATAGCAAAGCCGCCCCAAGAAGGGTTTTGGTCAAGCGGATACTCTGCATATTCTATCGGCATCACCGAACCCGACAGTGCCAACTCAAATTCAGTAGGAGCATCTACTGAAAGGTTATCCAACAACAACAGGAATTTGTCGTTGGATATATTGTGGAAACCTATATAAATGGTTTGACCTTTGTAAGCATCTAAAGAGATGGCACGACTTGTCCAATCGTTCGGGCTGGCTGTTTCGGAATACACCACTGTACCTGCCTGCAAATTTGCCAAAGTATTGCCCGCCGTAGAAACTACCACTTGATAAGCCTCCAAGAAATCTACATCTTGCGATTTTACCTGCCACTTGAACTGCAAACCATCGGTATTCGGAATAGCAATCGCTGGTGTACCCAACCATTTGTCGGCTTGACCAAAGGGGTCGTACCAAGAATTACTTACCATGATACCGTCTTGGGTTGCGTCCCAAGCATCTTGCCAGTTCCAACCTTGTGTAAAGTCGGCAACGTTTGTGGCGGGTGTCTGACCGTCCACATCATACATCGACCAGCCTGTGGAATTTTGTCCGTCTTGGAAAAAACCGTCAAAATCGTTAAAATTCTCCGACCATACTTGTGCCTGAGAAACAAAAGCAAAGAATAAACCCGCCACTAAACCGGAGAGCTTAATTCCTGAGCGTAAAAAATTCAATTTCATCGTTTGTAAGTAATTAAATTTAATTATTTGGTTTGTTTATTAATATTTTATAAAAAAATGGTTTTGTAATAAAGAAAAATAGTATTTTTAACCACATAAATATATGTACTCTTGTTCTTTGGCGCAACATTTCAATGAATAATGTTTTATATTTGCAGCTATGATGAACAAGTAATTTATGAAATATAATAGTATTCTACACATGCGGTTAAATCAATATTTTTTAGCTTTTTATAAAAAATGGTTTTGTCAGACTAAGTTAAACTAAAAAATTTATTCAATTTGCAAAGTTAATAAAAACAAACAAAATGGTAAAAAAACTTACAATTTCTTGTATCCTTCTTGCAGTTATGGCTTACGGTATATTTTTTGACCCGCAGCCCGCTGCTACTTATCATACTGTGCCGCCACCTTTTAATGCGGGTGCATCCGGGCAAGGTTCTTGCTCTATTGTCGGCTGTCATAGCGGTTCGGTGAATACTGGAGGTGGCAGTACTGCTATTATCTTTAACGGAACAGACAATAACTATGAATCCGGAAAAACCTACGATATGAGTTTGCTCATTAGCGACGCTACGGCTTCACGCTATGGTTTTCAGATGGTAGCATTTGATGAAACTGACAAAAGTGCAGGTGATTTTATAGCTGCCAACAGCAATACCACCACACAAACTACTGCTTCGGTACAATTCATTAACCACAACAATGTACCCAATCCCAGTCCTTCTTCCTTTAATTTTCAATGGACGGCTCGGGTACTGATAAAGGTGTGGTTACTTTTTATGCCGCCGCCAATGCAGCCGATGGCAACGGCACTTCTACCGGCGACAAAATATACACCACTTCGCTTTCTGTTAATCCCAAACAAACAGTGGGCTTTGAGCAGTTGTTGGTGCAGACCTCCGTATTCCCTAATCCCGTCAGCGATGTGTTAAACGTTCATTTAGAAAATATATCGCTTGGAAATATGGGAATTGTGCTTACTGATATGAACGGAAAAATGGTTCAGGCACAAGACCATTTCTTATATGACAATTCTTTTGAAACACAATTGGATATGAGCAGTTTGCCCACAGGTACTTATTTGCTGGTCATTGCCAATGAGTTTCATCATCTTACAAGAAAAATTGTAAAAAAATAATCAGTATTTGACTTTTTTAGCTTTGACAAAGCTAAAAAACAAAAGGGGTTTGCACTATAGTGCAAACCCCTTTTGTTTTTTTAAAAATATCCCTGCATTTTGCGGTCTTCCATTGCTGTTTCCGAACGGCGGTCATCGGCGCGTGTGCCGCGTTCTGTTACGCGCGAAGCCGATACTTCTTCAATGATTTTGTGCAAATTGTCGGCATCGGATTCTACGGCTCCGGTGCAGGTCATATCGCCGATGGTGCGGAAGCGGACGGTGCGGATTTCGCTTTGCTCGCTGGGTTTCATTGCAATATAATCGCATTTGGCAAGCCACTGACCATCGCGCCAAAATACTTCGCGCTGGTGCGAAAAATAAATGGAAGGAATAGGAATGTTTTCTTTGAGAATATATTGCCACACGTCCATCTCTGTCCAGTTGCTGATAGGAAATACACGAAAATGCTCGCCCATGTGCTTGCGCCCGTTGAACAAATTCCAAAGTTCGGGGCGTTGGTTTTTGGGATTCCATTGTCCGAACTCATCACGGTGGCTGAAAAAACGTTCTTTGGCGCGTGCTTTCTCTTCATCGCGGCGTGCCCCACCCAAAGCGCAATCCACTTTCAGCTCTTCCAAAGCATCTAAAAGTGTGACGGTTTGCAACAAATTGCGGCTGGCATTATAGCCTTTTTCTTCTACGGCTCTGCCTTTATCAATGGAGTCTTGCACATAGCGCACTTGTAATTTTACGCCCAATTGTGCTACTACATTATCTCTGTAATCAATGGTTTCGGAAAAATTGTGTCCGGTATCTACATGCAATAAAGTAAAAGGAACAGCCGCCGGATAAAAGGCTTTGCGTGCTAAATGCAATACGCAAATGGAATCTTTTCCGCCTGAAAATAACAAAACAGGATTTTGGAACTGTGCCGCTACTTCGCGCAATACGAAAATACTCTCCGATTCCAGCTCTTGCAAATGCGTCAGTTTATAATGTGTCATTATTATTAATTAAATACGATGATTCTAAAAATATATAAAGATAAGATAATCAATAAAAAATATCACCGCCCTTATTCGGTATAGGTGATATGCGGCAGCAATTTGTCTAAAATATGTTGTGCCGACTGCTGTATGCTATAACCCGCCGTAAGCACACGAATTTCGGGGTTTTCGGGGGCTTCAAAAGGAGCAGAAATACCTGTAAAATCTTTGATTTCGCCGCGCCGCGCTTTGGCATACAAACCTTTTACATCGCGCTGCTCGCAAATTTCCAAAGGCGTATCAATAAATACCTCCATAAAATCTGCTTCGCCGATGATGTCGCGTGCCATCTGGCGCAATGCCACCGTAGGGCTTACAAAACAACAAATGGTGATGATGCCGCTGTTACAAAATAATTTGGCTACTTCGGCTATGCGGCGTATATTTTCGTGGCGGTCGGCTTCCGAAAATCCGAGATTGTTGCAAATGCCCGTGCGTACATTGTCGCCATCGAGGAGCATGGTGAAAAAACCGGCAGCGTGCAGGTTTTTTTCCAAATATTCGGCAATGGTAGATTTGCCGCTGCCCGACAGCCCACTCAACCACAGCACTTTGGCGCGTTGGCGCAACTGGGTTTCTTTGTCGGAACGCTGGAGCAGCCGTTCAAATATCGGGTGTATATGGTCGGAGGCGAAAGACTTGTTCATGGCGGCTGCAAAGGTAGTATTTTTTTCAAAAAAACTGAAAGTTTTATAGCATTTCTGCTATACCTTTTCTCTTGTTTTATTCCTATTGTCACAAAAAAACGCACTTATATCTTATTCTTCTTCAAAGTAAGAACGCGCTTTTTGGAGCAGTTGCTCGCTGCCCGAAATATTTTTACTCAATAAAAAACTTTCAAACAAAGTTTCTAAATTTTCTAATTGCTGGGTGGGTAAATTGCTGAAGAAATGTGCTTCGTGGCGGTTTTCGCTGCGCAAATTGACGACTAAGGCTTCTTCAAAAATTTCTTTTACTTTGGCGTGCGCCAAATCGTAGCGTTGTTCGGTTTTTAGGTCGCTGAGGTGCAAACTGATAATGGCTTGCTGGCAGAGGTGAGTGTCGCGGAGGTGTAAGAGTTCGTTGCGAATCTCTGTCACCGACTTTTCGTGGCAGTTGCCGATGTGCCATTTGTGCCAAGTGCGCGTGGGAATAGCGTGAAAAGTGGGTGTGCTGATGCCTTGCGGCGTGAGTTGCAAAGTACAATAGCCCTTTTCGCTGCTGATTTCGCTTTCGCTGAGTCGCTCGGTAGAGCCGCTGTAACAAGCGTTGCGAAATCCTTTTAATTGCTGATAATTGTGCCAATGACCCAATGCTATATAATCAAAAGTATCCAAAAGCGGGTAGCTGGCAGACGGAAAAAACTCAATGCCCAATTCCTCCGACATATAATAATTCGTGCCCAGCGAGGTGTGGAGCATCAATATGTTTTTTTTGCCTTCGGTAGGTTGTATGTGGGCTATTTCATCGGCTTGCCGGAGAGGGTCGTTGATGTGGGGCAAACCATGTACGCACACTTCGCCAAACGACAGCACTTCATATTTTTGTTGGTAAATGGGATAAATGTGCGGCAGCGACTCAAAGGCTTTGAGAATAGGGGCAGTGTAGGCATTTTTGGTGTGGAATGATTGCCGCAATCAGTACAAAAGGAATACCCAGCACACTCACGCGGCTCAGTTGTTCCAAAGCAAAAGTGATGGCGCGGTTGCTCGGCGAAGGACGATGAAAAAATCGCCGGAGTGCAATACCAAATCGGGGCGTTGTTCTACAATGCGGTCAATGATGAAGCTAAAAGCATCGTAAAAATCCTGCTCACGCGCATTGACACCTTCTTCTGTGATTTTATCGTAATAATGATACCCCAAGTGGGTATCAGAAAAATGCAAAATATTCATCTACCCTGAGCTTTTTTAACAAAATTTTATTTTTGCTCTACTGCCTCAACATCAATTGCTTCATAAATAATTGCCTGAGGAAAATATGACATTAAAGTTTGGTATAAATCGTGGACAGAAGTGAAGGCATAGCGCGTATCTGTAAAATGAAACACGGCTCTTTTATTGTTGAAAGAAGGTTTTCCGGTGCAGTCCATACCGGCTTGGTCGGCGTATTTGACCAAAGCAGGTGTTAATATCATACCTTCTTTTACCTTATCCGTGCGCCCGTGCAGAGCCTGCCGCAATACGCTTTTGTTTTCTTCTGTATTATACAGCATAAAAATTCCCGTATCGCCTGTTTTATATCCAAATACCTGCTTAGATCCCGAACTTCTTTGATTCATTTTACCCAATTTTTTATCTGCCAGCGTTGCTCCATTGTAAAGTGTCAAAATTTGTAAGGTATCGCTGCTTATATTTCCTTTGAATAAACGGTGTATCTTTAAAGTTTGCAAAATATAAGGGCGTTCGGGATTATAATATATATCGTAGCCTTCGGTGTTCAGATAAATCGTATCGCTTTCGGCAATTACGGTGGCTTCCACAATCATATCGTATTGGTTGAGTTCGGTGATAAATGCCGCTTTGGTGCTGTCGTTTTCAAGGCACACCGAGCGTTTTTTATGCTGATTACTCACCCCGCAACATTGTGCCTGCGCAATGGAGGTACTTATCCAGCAGCCTACAAAAAACAACACTATTTGTTTTATATTTATTATCAATAGATTTTGCATATTTATATTGTTTAATAAAAATTTATTCAAAAAACCGCACAATTGTTTTACAAAGCTAAGAGATTGTTTTAACATTGCCGTAACAGAATCTTATAAAATTTATTATTTAAGATAGCCTGCCGATAGTTTTTAATCATCATCAAAAATATTGTTCCTTTGTTTTTTTTATGTGGATAATGATAATTGCTCTTGGCGTTGTTATATTATATGTGTGCTGTTTGATGATATTTTTCATCTACTCTTTATCTTTATTGCATTTAACCCGCCATTTTATTCGCAGCACTGCCTCTGTTTCTTCTCCTCCTTTGCTGCCGGATTTGCCGCATATTACCATTCAATTGCCGATTTACAACGAAGGTGCTTTGGCGACACGACTCCTGCAACATATCGCTGCTTTTGATTATCCAAAAGAAAAACTGCATATCCAAATTTTAGACGACTCCACCGACATTTTTACTACTGCTCTTTGTACTCAACAGGCGGCACAACTCCTACAAAGAGGTTTTTGTGCGGAGCACCTGCACCGTCCCCACCGCGAAGGATTTAAAGCGGGAGCATTGCGGGCGGCGTTGCCTGCGGCACAGGGCGAACTCATCGCTATTTTTGATGCTGATTTTATACCTGCTCCTGATTGGCTGCTGCGCTGTGTGCCTTATTTTCAGCAGTACCCGCAATTGGGTATGCTCCAAACGCGTTGGTCGCATCTCAATGGCTCTGCTTCGTGGCTCACGCGGGTTTTTGCCTTTGCCTTAGATGCTCATTTTACTTTGGAACAAAGCGGCAGACAGGAGGCAGGGCATTTTATTAATTTTAATGGCACTGCCGGTATGTGGCGCAAAAGTTGTATCGTCGCAGCCGGCAATTGGAGTAGCGATACCCTCGCCGAAGATTTAGATTTGAGCTATCGCGCTCAGTTGCAGGGCTGGCAAATGCGGTATGTTCCCGATATTCAGGTAGCCGCCGAACTACCCGCGAATTGGAGTGCGCTGCGTTCGCAGCAATTTCGCTGGAACAAAGGAGGTGCGGAAAACTTTGTGAAATTGTTGCCTTCGCTCTGGAAAAATAAACAAGTGTCTTGGCAAAACAAAATACAAGGTACTTTGCATTTGGGCGGGAGCACTTTGTTTGCAGTGCTAGGCTGCTCACAATATGCAATATTTTGCTGGTATTTTTAAAACCGCTCGTACCTGCCATTGCTCCCATTTTACAATTTAGTTCTTTTTTAGCGTCACTACTTTGCTCTATGCCTTTTGTTATGCACAAATGTATCGCTGCGACCCACAGCCGCGCCGTTCTTTTTTGAGTTTGTTTGTGATGTTTTCGGTGATGTTTTTGGGGCTGTCGTGGTACAATACGGGTGCGGTATGGCAGGGTTGGCGCGGCATCAAAACGCCTTTTGTGCGCACCCCAAAAAGCAGTGATAGCACAGGCTACGTTTTTACAGTACCGTACTTTATTGCATATAAAGGAGAATATTCAATGCTGCTGCTATTGTTGGCAGCATTGGTGGCGGCTTATTACCAACAAGATTATGTAGCGTTGCCGTTTTTGATGTTGGCGGCGGCGGGCTATGCACTTGCGCTCTGCTTGGCGTGGAACGAAAGAAGAGTTAAAAAGGAGGCTTCGCCGGAAATTCAGCGAAGCCTCCTTTTATAGAAAAAAAACTACAATTTTGTTTTTTATCCCCAAATGCTACTATTCCGCAGCACTGCTTTCTTCGGCAGGGGTATCGGCAACAATATCAGCGGCAGGTTCTTCAATCGGCGCAGCAGCTACTTCCAAAATATTAGCGGCAGGTTCTTCAACCGCATGCAGCAGCTACTTCCAAAGCTTTTTTTGGCTTCGGCGGCTCTTTGGTTGCGTTTTTTCTACTTCGGCAGCATCTTGTTTGCCCAATTGCTGCTGACGGCTATCTTTGAGCGTTTGGATACGGTTTTGATTTTTGCACTTTGTCGGCGATGAATTTTGAAAAATTGGCATCGGCTTGCTCTTGTGTCAAAGCACCTTTGCTCACACCACGTTGCAAGTGTTTTTTGTACAACACACCTGTATAAGACAAAATAGCCTGTACGGTATCGGTGGGCTGTGCGCCATTTTGCAACCAACGCAAAGCAGCATCTACATCTAATTCAATAGTAGCGGGCTGTGTGTTGGGGTTGTAATAGCCTACACGCTCAATAAAAGCACCATCGCGGGGGGAACGCGCATCGGCGGCTACAATGTGATAAAAGGGTTTTCTTTTTCTTCCGTGTCTTTGAAGACGTAATTTAACCGGCATAAAAAATTGTTTTTTTTTAAAATTGTTTAATAAATAAACGTTTCAGTTCCAAACTGATGAACAGGTAACTGAATTTCGGAGCGCAAAGATATATTTTTTATTTTAACTTTAAAAGCACAGATTTATATTATTTTTAAAAAACACAAAATAATCACTGTGCCGCTTATTTTATATATCAATAACTCCTTTTCGCTTTTTAAAATTCAAAATCTATGCTTTAATTTGCATATCTTTACCTTTGTATTTTTATATTTTAATTTCAGATGAAAAAAAAATCTGTCATTTTTGACGAAGCCGCACGGCGGTTTTTATACGAATATCTCAACAATCCTTCGCCTACCAGCCACGAGGCGAAAGGGCAGCAAATTTGGTTGAATTATATGCAACGCTATACGCAAAAGCAACACTGCGATGCTTATGGTACTGCTTACGGCATTATCAACCCCGACAACGACTATAAAGTGGTGATAGAAGCACATCTTGACGAAATTTCGTGGATGGTGCATTATATCAGCGACAATGGTTTGATATATGTGCTGCGCAATGGCGGTATGGATCATCAGATTGCACCCTCCAAACGGGGGTTTATTCATACGCCCAAAGGAAAAGTAGAGGGGGGTTTTGGTTGGCCTGCCATTCATTTGCGCGATGCCGCCAAAGAAGAAAGCCCCAAAGTGAGCAACCTCACCATTGATTGCGGCTGCGACTCGCGGCAGGAAGTGAAGATTTGGGCGTACATATTGGCTGCGTGGTCACTTATCAAGATGAACTCACCGAACTCAACGGCGGCAGGTATTTTTGCGGCAGGGCTGGTGGACAACCGCATTGGCGGCTTTATGATTGCGCAAGTGGCGCGGCTTTTGCACGAAAACAAGATAAAATTGCCTTACAGCCTCTATGTCGTAAATTCGGTGCAGGAAGAAGTGGGCTTTGCGCGGAGCAAATGATCGCTCAATACCTGCAACCCGATGTGGCACTTGTCACCGATGCGGCGCACGATACTACTACTCCGATGATTAGCAAAACCGAAAAAGGGCGAATTTTGGGTGCGGCAAAGGGACTATGCTGGCGTATGCTCCAGCAGTACATACAAATTGTTGAATTTAATCATCGAAACGGCTCAGGAACAAATCTGCCTTTTCAGCGGGAAGGCAGTTTCGCGGAGTACCAAGCACAGATACCGATGCTATTGCATACAGCGGAAAAGGTGTAGTGTCGGCTTTGTTGTCGCTGCTGCCTTGCGCAGTGTACACCACCGTAGAAATGGCGCACCGCGATGATATTGAAAACACCATTAAACTGATGTATTATACTTTATTAAAATTCAGTATCGCCACGATTTTAAGTATTTAAAAAATCAAATATTTGCTGAATAATAAAAAATACCTGTAAAATTTAACATATAAATAACATTTTTTATCAAATTTTTTATTGATACTGCCAATGGCGCATATCCGACAAGCACTGGTTAACAGTTATTTTGGACGGCGTAACTACCAACCCTTGGCTGATGGTGAAAGAGGGGCATCAAAGGTGAACGCCCGTATTGCAACACTACAAAACCATTGCCGACTTGCTCGGTGACGGCGATAAGCAGTGAAGTACTCGCCACCGACTACGAAGGCATCGTGCGCGAAGGTGAAACACTCACGAAATTGCGGATAATATTGTCGTAAAAGTGCCGATGATTAAAGACGGCATCAAAGGATTCGCTATTTTACGGAGCAGGGCATGCGCACCAATTGTACGCTTGTTTTCTCGGCAGGACAGGCTATTTTGGCTGCCGGCCGGGTGCTACTTATGTGTCGCCTTTATCGGGCGATTGACGACATCAACCCGGGACGGCGTACAACCCATTGAGCAAATTGCGGGTATTTATACCACTCACGCATCGCCACCGAAATTTTGGCAGCTTCCATTCCGCAACCCGGCTTGTCATTATCTTGTTCTTTGAAGTAGGTGCTGATGTATATTTGTCCTTTGATTCTATTGTTATGGGCTAAGCCTCTCAAACACCCGCTTACAGACATCGGTTTTATGAAATTTTTGGAAGATGCCCAGAAAATGAAGGACAATTCCATCACTTTTTATAAAAGATGAAGTATTTCTGCAAAAGGCAGTACTCCATTTTGCAGCATACTAATTACCCGACAGTGGCAGTGATGGTGCAAAGTGGGAGATTAAATTGCTTGGTGTCATTAGTTGTCAATCCGTTATTATGTATGAGCGATGAAAACAGGGTTCGTGCTTCCCTATGTATACGGCATCTTGGAAACACTACCGCGGCACTAAAGTGGCTGATTATCCAGAGTTCTGTTTTTAAAGTTTTTATCCTTCTTTATCCGTATTTCTTCGTCCTTATCATCAATCGAGTATTTGATTTGTATAAATGAAATTGTGTTTGTATTTTTCTATGATTTTTCCTTCAAACTTTGCGCCATTAACCATTTTTTTGCGCTTCTTTACTTGAGGCTTCAGACGCTCTGATATACCTGGGTTTTGGGTTCTTTGTTTGCGATGCTGAATAGTAGTAGTTTCATTTTTTCGATTCATCCAGATCTTTCAAATTTCCATAACCTTACATTGGTTTTTGCGCCTTACGCTGAAGTCTTTGAGGATATTAATAAACAAATTTCGATTTTGCTTCATCAAGTCCTAAACTCTTTCGGTATC